>JAIRXT010000036.1 GCA_031268125.1 Treponema sp.
GGCCCCCCTGTCGGAACGGGGCGGCGCTCCGGGCCGGGCTGCGGAGGGGCTGCCCCTGGTCTGCCACGTCCGCGGGGAAGGGGACCTGCTCTACTCCTCGGTGGCGGAGGCTGTAGAGGCGGCCCGGCTTCTCCGTGCGCCCCTGCGGATAAGCCACTTTAAGTGCATCGGCCGTAAAAACTGGGGGGCCGGCCTTGAAAAGGTTATCGCCCTGATCGAGCGGAACCGGGAGGAGGGCATGAGGATAGACTGCGATGTCTACCCCTGGACCGCGGGGAGCACCCAGATGCTCTGCCTCCTTCCCCCTTCCTTTTTGGCCGGGGGAATTGGGGAGACCCTCCGCCGCCTCCGGGACCCGGAGGAACGGGCCCACTGCCGCGGGATTCTCCGCAAACCGGGCAGGGACTT
Organism: Treponema sp.; assembly: GCA_031268125.1. Taxonomy (GTDB): domain Bacteria; phylum Spirochaetota; class Spirochaetia; order Treponematales; family Breznakiellaceae; genus JAISFT01. The sequence continues at coordinate 409 of JAIRXT010000036.1, forward strand.
TGAAAATATTGCCCTGGGAGCCGGCTGGGAGGCGATTTACGTTGCCGGTCTTGAGTCGGAGGGGAATAGGCCCCTGATCGGAAAAAGCATTGCGGAGATTGCCGCCCTAAAAAACGCCGACCCCTTTGACACGGCCTTTGATTTGCTGGTGGAAGAACGCGGCAACGTAACTATGGTGGATTACATCACTTGCGAAGCGGATATTGACCGGATTGTCCGGCTGCCCTACGCCAGTATTATTTCCGATTCGCTGTACCCGGACGGGGGGCTTCCCCATCCCCGGAACAGCACCAACATAGCGATGGTTTTTCATGAACTGGTCTGCCGCCGCGGCGTGCTGAGCCTGGAAGAGGCGGTGCATAAACTCAGCGGCCTTCCGGCGGAGGCAATGGGTTTGAGCGGCAAGGGGCTGCTGAAGCCGGGTTTTGACGCGGATATCGTTGTCTTTAGGCCGGAAAATATTTCGGCCCCGGCGGATTATATCCGGCCGGATTATATCCGGCCGGATCGTTATACCGCCGGATTCGGCTATGTTTTTATCGCCGGCCGGATCGTGCTTGAAAAGGGCAAACGTACCGGCGCTATGCCGGGTTCTTTCACGGGGCCGAATTGACAGTTGTCTTTATGTGGTATACTTTGAATTAAATTTTGGTTCGCAAAGGATTTTATGAGTATCCAAGTTATACCTCTTATTATCGTGATAGCTTACCTGGCGGGTTTGCTTCTTATCGGTTATCTCTGTAAACGTTTTTTTATTAAAAATAGTACGGATTTTCTTTTGGCCGGCCGGCGGCTTGGGGTTTTCTTTGTGGCGGCAAGCCTGGCGGCAAATAATGTGGGCGGCGGCAGTACTACCGGCGTGGCTGCCCGGGCTTTTGCCGGATGGGGGCTTTCCGCAGGCTGGTATGTCCTGGCCGCTTCCATCGGCGTTATCCCGCTGGCCTATTTTGCTCCAAGAATACGCCGGACCTTTGCCTACACAATACCGGAGGTCATACGCAGCCGCTTTGGCCACGCGGCGGGAACTTCAACGGCAATACTGAATATTGTGTCGCTGTTCTGCCTGACGGCTTCCCAGATTCTGGCATCGGGAACGGTGGTTTCCACATTGGTGGGGATACCCCTGAACGTAGCTATCCTGATCAGCGGCATCATCATCCTGTGTTACACCGCGTTGGGCGGCCTTATGGCCGATGCGGTGAGCGATCTTGTCCAGTGGTTTGTTATTTTTTTCGGCCTCCTTATTACCATGTTCTTTGTGGTAAGCGGCATCGGCGGTTTTGAAGTGCTGGCGGAAAAACTTCCCGCCAGGGATATTAGTTTTACCGGGGTTGGGGCCGTTACTATTATCAGCCTGATAATTAACTATTTTTGTACCTTCCTTTCGGGTCCGGAAATGATCAGCCGCTTTTATTCCGCAAAAGATGAAAAGGCCGCCCGGGATTCCGCATGGCTTTCGGCAATTTTTATGGGGCTGCTGGCTTTTATTCCGGCGGTAATAGGTCTTGTAGCCCTGGCGATGAATCCCGGACTTGACGGCGGGCAGGGAACCAGCGCCCTCATGTGGGCAACTACCAATTACGCCCCCCAGGTAATTGTCGGGCTTGTGGCGGCCGCAATTATTTCCGCCACCATGTCCAGCGCGGATTCAAATCTGCTCTGCGCCTCCACCATGTTTGTAAAAGACATTTATCAGCAGTACATCGATCCCCATGTGGATGACAAAAAATTGATTTTTATTACCAGGGTATCGAATGTGATCGTCGGCTTGGTGAGTATGTCCGTTGCCCTGTTCAGAATCAATTTGGTAACTCTTAATCTGTTTGCCTTTGCCCTCCGGTCATCGGGGCCCTTTGCCGCCTACGGTCTGGGGCTTGTCTGGAAAGACGCGACAAAACATTCAGGGCTGGTTTCAATTATCTGCGGTTCCGCTGCCGCCGTGGTGTGGCAGCTTGCCGGTGAACCTTTTGGAATTTTGGCTATTGTGTTTGGTTGTGCCGCGGGGGTTCTTTCCTTCTGTATAACTGTACTGGTAGAAAAGGCGAGGGGAGTGGAAACTGCCCCCAGCCCATTTCCCAATGAATAGACAAAAAAGGAGAACGATATGATCGATTTATCTGTTAATAAAACTGTTCTTGAAAAAAACATTACCAAGGCGCGGGAAAAAGGGGTTATTATTCCTACCTTTAGTCAGATGAAGGACCCGGAAGGGCAAATATCTGATGATATTAAAGGCCGGCTGAGGAATACCGGCCTGTGGGACCTGGACCCGCTGAACCTGTTCCGGGTTACCTGGAAGAACGAGCCGGTGGAACGGGGGGGGCTTTTTGGCGGGCCGAATTTTATTGAAATTCCCCCCGCCCTCAGCGGCGTTAAGGCCCGTATTGTGTGTTTGGCGGGAAAATATTTCCCCACCGGCTGCCACAAAGTGGGGGCCTCCTTTGGCTGTCTGGTTCCGCGCCTTGTAACCGGTCAGTTTGACGCTTCATCGCAAAAGGCGGTGTGGCCCTCCACGGGGAATTTCTGCCGGGGCGGGGCCTTTAATTCCAAACTTCTGGCGGTGGATGCGATTGCCATACTGCCGGAAGGCATGAGCCGGGAACGGTTTGACTGGCTTAAAACAGTGGCCGCGGAGATTATCGCCACGGCGGGAACCGAGTCCAACGTAAAAGAAATTTTCGACAAGGTCCGTGAGATCCGGCAGACCCGGAAAGACGCGATGATCTTTAACCAGTTTGAGGAAATGGGGAATTACCTGTGGCATTACCAGGTAACCGGTAACGCCATTGCCGATGCTTTTGAATCCATCCGCAGCCGCAGCCCCGGTGAAAGCAATTTTGCGGGGGTTTGTTTTACTTCCGGTTCCGCCGGAACTATGGCCGCCGGGGATCTGTTGAAACAGCGGTATCCCTGCAGCAAAATTGCCGTGGGAGAGGCCCTTCAATGTTCTACCATCCTTGACAACGGTTACGGTTCCCACCGGATTGAAGGAATTGGGGATAAGCATATTCCCTGGGTACACAACGTTAAAAATACCGACATGGCCATCGCCATTGACGACAACGATTCTATGGCCCTGCTGCGGCTCTTTAACGAAGACGCGGGGAAAGAATTTTTAATACACGAAGCGGGGCTGGACGCGGATCAGGTAAAGAATTTGGCCCTTATGGGAATTTCCGGTATTTCCAACCTGCTCTGCTGCATCAAATTTGCCAAGTACTATGAACTTGGTTCCGGGGATGTGGTTGCCACGGTGCTGACCGATTCGGTGGATATGTACCGGTCCCGCCTGGAAGAACTGCGGGAAGAACGGGGGGCGTACCGGACGCTGGACGCGGCGGCGGATTTTGCGGCCAGCCTGCTGGGGGAATCCGCGGATAATCTGACGGAGTTGACCTATACCGCCCGTAAGCGGGTCCACAACCTAAAATACTACACCTGGGTGGAACAGCAGGGGAGAGCCGTGGAAGAACTGGACGACCAGTGGTACCGCCAGGAAAAGAGTTTCCTGGGAGTGCAGAAACAGGCCGGTGAAATTGACGCCCTGATCAACGATTTTAACGCACGGACCGGTTTACAATGAGAAACGTAATAAACGCGGTTTGTATTTCCTGCGGCGCCGAATACGAGGCGGGGGATCACACGTATACTTGTCCCGTCTGCGGCGGCGTCCTCGAAATAAACTACGATTATGATTATATAAAATCCGTGCTGACCAAAGAAAAACTGGCGGAGCGCAGGGATCCTACACTGTGGCGCTACATGGAACTGCTTCCCATTGAGGAAGGATCGGAACTGTCCCCCCTGCGGGTGGGGGGCAGCCCCCTGTACCGGGCGGAAAGGCTGGGGAAAATCCTGGGGCTGCGGCAGCTTTACATTAAAGATGACGGCCTTAACCCTACATCGAGCCTGAAGGACCGGGCCTCCGCCGTTGCGGTAGTGCGGGCCAGGAAAGCGGGGATTGGGGTGGCGGCCTGTTCTTCCACGGGGAACGCTGCGTCTTCACTGGCAGGGAACGCCGCCGCCCTGGGGCTTGCATCGTTTATCTTTGTCCCGGAACGGGCCCCCGCGGGAAAGCTGACCCAGCTTCTTATTTTCGGCGCCACGGTAATCAGCGTAAAGGGAAACTACGAAGACACCTTTAAGCTTTCCGCGGCGGCGATTGAGAAATACGGATGGTACAACCGGAATGCGGCGGTTAACCCCTATCTTTCGGAGGGCAAAAAAACGGTTTCCTTTGAGATTGCCGAACAGCTTGGCTTTAGGGTTCCCGATTATGTGGCCGTTTCCGTGGGGGACGGCTGTACCATAGCGGGGGTGTGGAAGGGTTTTAAGGACCTGTACGCCGTTGGATTTATTGATAAACTTCCCCGCCTTATCAGCGTCCAGGCCGCCGGCTGCTGCCCCGTAAACCGGGCCTTTGAGACGGGGAATCCCCTGGAGCCCATGGAAGAAAATACCATAGCCGACAGTATTGCTGTGGGGGTTCCCCGGAACGGCGCAAAGGCCCTTCAGGCGATTCGGGAATCCGGCGGAATCACGGTGAACGTGAGCGATGAGGAAATCCTTGATACGATGGGGCTTCTGGGCGCTTCTTCCGGGGTGTTTGGGGAACCCGCCGGGGTAACCGGTACCGCGGGGCTCAGAAAGGCCGTGGAGAGGGCTCTTATCCCGCCGGATGCCCTGGTGGTGTCGCTGGTTACCGGCAACGGCCTTAAAGATGTGTCCGCCGCCCGGCAGGCAGCGGCCGCCCGCCCGCCCATCTACATTCCTGCGGACATGGGGCTTTTGATTGAGGAATTTGAGCGGCGGAATATCAGGCCCTGATGTCTTCTTTGCCGGGACCGGGGATAAGTATGTTGATGTTGTTGCGGGCCGCTTTGAAAAAGGCGGAAATGGTTTTCAGGATGAATTTTTTTGTAGATTCGTCAATGCCGTTGTAGGCCCGGATCATCGGGGAAACATTTTTTAACCAGTCGTTCCCCAGTTTCCGCATGGAGCCGGTGTTGGCGGAAATAAGAATTTCATAAAGGACATCGGAAAGACGCCTTCGCTCTTCCTTTTCCAGCCCGTTGAGCCACTCCCGCAGGGTCCGGTTTACAAAAAGTTTTTCCGGCTTTGTTTTTTTCATGCGGACCACATCATCCCGCCCCACTTCCCAGGAAAACACGTTGTGCTGCATAAGCCCGGTTTGATTGCTTTTTACTACGATGTAGTTTTCGTCATGCTCAAAAAGCATGCCCACAATTGATGATTGGGGAACAAGCGACAGGATTCGATCTTTTATTTCCAAAAAACCCGGACTTTCAATGATAGTCTGGTTAAAGCCCGGCGCGTCATTGCTGTAGACCGCCTGAATACGGCGGCGGATATTCTTTTTGCAGAAGGCTGCGGCGTAAACCGCCAAATTTCCCCCCTTGGAATGCCCCCCCAGCCGCAGCGCTCCCCGGATACCGGGGGCCATGATTTCCAGGTAAGAGACAGCCTCACGCTGGGCCGGGATTACGGGGCTAAAGCTCATGTTAAAATCCTCTTTCCAGCCAACAATCGTGTCATCGGTTCCGCGGTAAGCGATAAGGGATATGCCGCTGCGGTCCAGGAGAGTGAGGGCGGAAAATTGTTTTTCCGCTTCCGGGTCGATCTGGTTGACGTAGCCGCACAGTTCTATGTTCCGGTAACGTTCACCGGCGCCCAGGGCCGCCAGCAGGGCCAGGTCATCCCGGAATATCAATTTATCCGTAAAGGCATCCGGCCTTCGTTTCAAAATATTTGAAACTTTTTTCGCCGCCTCCGCTATGGTAATACTTTTTTTGTCTTCCGGTCCGGGAACAATACGGTCAAAGGGAAAATAGGAAATATGTGTAAGGATAATGCTGTCAACCACGTTAAAAGGGACCGTTTCGAAGCTAAGGTCTCCCCGCCAGGTTATATAGTCGAATATTCCAGCCATGCTTTTAGTATAGCGCCAGGCCGGCGGTTAAGGTAGAATATCCTTATGCGGGAACGGAGCGGGGGAATATCCCCCTTGGTTCACAGACGGTACGCTTCTTCTCTTGCGGTGATTCCGGATTGGATGACGGGCAAGACCGGGGGCTGAAGGCTGTTTTCCGGGGTTTCCTGGTCCACGCCTACGCGCAGGCCGTCCGGCGTACCGGGTCCCGCCCAGGATCCGGGGCAGGCCGGATTTTCCTGCTGGGCCGTCTGGAGGACGGCCGCTCCTTTGCCGCCGCGGTACGGCTTTCCTCCGCGGGTTTCCACATATCCGGCGGGGATCTGCCCCGTTCAGCGGCGCTGCTGTCGTCCCTGCATTACCGGAGCCTCCCCCCCCGGCTGCAGGATTTTTCTGGCAAGGGGGAACTGGTTTTTCTGGATTTTGATTCCCTGGCGGACCGGGGCCTGGCTTTTCGGATTCTTTCCAACGCGGGCATCCCCTCCCCCGACGGGGCCGAAAAGCCGGCGGAAAGTTTTTTGATGGAGCGGCAGATTCGCGGCCGGCTGGAGATTCAGGGGCAAAGCCGGCCGGGGCGGTATGTGGACCTGGTCTTTGCCGATCCCCGTATATCCGCCCCTTCTCCCGCCGGGCATACCCCCGAAATACCGCTGCGGGTTGCTTCTGTCGACATTGAAACCGATACCCGGCCGGGGCCCGGCGAGGGGGCCATCCTGGCTATCGGTGTGGCCTGGGCGGATGCCCGGCATCTTGATAAGCCGGGAGACGATCCCCCCGGCGGGCCCGGCGAAGATTCCGGCTTTCCCCGGAGGCCGGCCGGGGGCAGGCGGGTGCGGGTCCTGGGAACGCCGCCCGATCCGGCCCCTCCGCCCGCGGATCAGGGCCCCCGCGTTATGTTTCATCCCGGCGAGGCCGCCCTGCTGCGGGCTTTTCTTGCGGATATCCGCAGTATCGATCCCGATGTGCTGACGGGCTGGAATTTTTTGGACTTCGATTTTAAGCAGATCGCCCAGCGCTGCGCCCTCCACCATATCCCCCTGTCCCTGGGCCGCAGTGATGATGACGAGGCAAAGTACTTCCCCCCCGGTAACAAGGGCCGCAGCGGTTCCGCGGCGGCCCTGGTGCCGGGTAGGCAGGTTGTGGATGCCCTGCGGGTCTTCCGTGCCGGGGGCCGGGGGTTTTTGACCAATCAAGGCGGCCTGGCCAATCAAGTTGGCCTGGCGGAAACGGACGGCTCGCCGGATTCATCGTCCGGTCAGTTTTCTCTGGAGGCGGTTTCCCGGCAGGTGCTGGGGGAGGGGAAGCTGGTAAGTGCCTCCGGGGAAGAGAAACTTGCCGAGCTTGTGCGGCTTTACACCGAAGACCCGGAGCAGTTCGCCCGGTACTGCCTCCGGGATGCGGAACTGGTGCTGCGGATTCTGGAACGGACCGGGCTTTTCCGCCTTACGGTGGAGCGGGCCGGCCTTACCGCCGTAAGCCTGGACAAGGCCTGGACCAGCGTGGTCAGTTTTGAGCGGATCTACGGCATGGAACTCCGGCGGCTGGGGATTGCCCCGCCCTTCCCCAACCCGGACCAGAATGTTTCCGGGGCCGCCGGCGGCACGGTGCTGGAAAGTCCGGCGGGGCTTTTTAACAATATCGCCGTTTTCGATTTCCGCAGCCTCTACCCCACGATTATGCTGACCTTTAACATCGATCCCCTGTGTCATGCCCGGGCCCCCGCTGCGGACCCGCTTACCGCCCCCAACGGCGCGGCCTTCTCCCGGGAACCGGGGCCCCTCCCCGGCCTTATCGCCGGGTACTTTGCGGAACGCCGGAATGCTCTGGGCCGGGGGAATGAGACCGCCGCCCAGGTATACAAAATCCTGATGAACAGCTTTTACGGGGTCCTGGGGACCCAATCCTGCCGCTACGGCCGTACAGAACTGGCGGGGGCCATCACCTCCTTTGCGAAAAAGTGGCTCTATTTTTCCAGGGACTGGTTCCGGGACCGGGGTTTCCGGGTCCTCTACGGGGACACCGATTCCCTTTTTGTGGAAACCTCCGTGGCCGATGACGGCGGCTACGAAGATTTCAACCGCCTCTGCGGGGATTTGGCCGCCGGACTGAACCGGGATCTGGGGGAACGGATCCGGGAAGAATACGGCTGCCGTTCTTTTATCGAACTTCGTTTTGAAAAAGCCTACCGGCGTCTGCTGCTTCCCCCCCTGCGGCACAGGACGGAGGACGAATCCTCCGGGGAAGCCCCCGGCGGGACGCAGGGTAAAACCGTCCTCCGCGGCAGGGCCAAGGGCTACGGGGGCTATCTGATTACCGCGGAGGGCGGCGGCCTGGCCGTGGAGGTTAAGGGCATGGAGGCGGTGCGCAGCGATGTAACGGCCCTGGCCCGGCGGCTGCAGCTTGAACTGCTGGAACTGGTTTTTTCCGGGGAAGGGGAGGACGCCTTTCGCCGGAAGCTCCGGAAGACCCTGGCGGATCTGGAGGCGGGTAAGCTCGATGCCGAACTGGTGTACCGGAAGCGCCTGTCCCGGCCCCCGGAAAGTTACACCGCCTCCACCCCGCCCCAGGTAAAAGCCGCCAGGGCCCTGGGCTGGAAGGGCCGGCGGGGAACGGTGGCGTATGTATGGACCGGCGTCGGGGCGGAACCCCTGTCCCTGCCCCACCAGCCCCTGGACTACCGCCACTATGCCCAGGCCCAGGTGCTGCCGGTGGCCAAGTCCATCGCCGATGCCGTTGAATGGAACATCGGCGATCTGTTCCCCGTCAAAGGCCGGAAGCAGGGCGGCGGAAACCCGGACTGCGGCCAAATGGAATTGGAGTTTAACGGATAAAACACCCGGCAGAACAGCATTACTCGCAGCAACAGTGAAATTAATGTATTTATGTTGGCTAATAATCATTTTTGTAGTTTTATTACATATCAGTATTAATACACGCCGTAATTATACTGCGGATTCTTCTTCTTGAATTTCCTGAAAAAATATATATCATACTGTTATGGTCTTATGACCAAAAGAGTTGGATCGTTTTAAAATATCATTAAAACACCGGCAGTTTTTTTTATTGAGAGGAATCTTATATGAATGCGGGAAATATTACCACTAAATTGAAAAAAAATCCATTTAATGTGAAAATTCTCGGAAAATTCACAGCGTTGGCAGTTCTTTTTTATGCAAGTATTTTTTTTGTATCCTGCCTGAACCCCATCGGGTTTTTCCCGGATCTTGTAGAAATGATTAATAGTTTTGACAAGACGGCTTCCGGCGATACTTCCCCTCCCGATAAGCCCAATCTTCATCCCGGCCCTGACAAGGGAATTATCGTTTTCAAGAATCTTACCGGCGGCGCTCTGGAGAAAACGGCGTCCTTTGCCGTTACCGGCCGGGAACACGCTAATGTAAACACAACTGTTACTCTGAGTTCCGGCCAGGAAAAGTCTGTCGTTCTGTTTCCCGGACATTACGACATCAGCATCAGTTTTGACGGGATGGAAAAGCCTATCACCGGAACCAAGGCCCTTTTGCAGGGCCGGGTAGAATACGTATATTTTTACGTGGGGAAAGACGGCAAGTACAAGGGGGGAATCAATACGGATTCCGCCTTTGTTTATGGCGATATTAGCTATAACTACTACCAGGATAACGAAAATTCCGAAGATAATAAGGACGGCAACCATATACCCAACCCCGGGGAAGGGGATGTGTCCGGGGACAACGACCCCCGGACCGGCCTGCCCCTTGCCATGCGGGAGAATTACGGCGTTGTTATTATTCACAATTTGAGCAAGAGTATGCCCCTGCTCAAGCTGGTGTTTGATCATTATACAAATGATGATGTTACCGGCAATAATTTTGATCTCCATTATGAAATGAATCCGGGCCCGGACAAGGGTAACAGTAAATCTATTGTTCTGCGTCCCGGAGTTTGGAAGGTCCGCTCTGTCTGGATAGATCCCGCCGATCCCCGCAATACCGGCGGCGTAATCGATACCAGGATAATAAAGACCGGCATTTCTAATTATCTGAATCACCTGTATTTCTACAAAGCCGCCGCGCCGGACAACAAGTACTACCTGACGGATAAACCCGATAATACCGCCTGGACACCGCAGCCTGACAGCGGCGACTACCTTAACAACAACAATACCGGCGGCGTGGACCTGAAAAATGAGGGACAGATCACCAACGAGAACGAGGATATTAATACCGGCGGTTCCCAGTGGGATTCCCTCAGAAACAATTACGGCGTGGTGAAGGTTCAGAATTTAAGCGCCAGGGTGCGGATTACCAAAGTTACCTTTACCCATAACACGGACCACAGCCGGAAATGGGAGATGGGGTCTGTCGGCATACAGAGCAGCAGATCCATAATCCTGGAAAACGGCACGTGGGATGTGGTTATCGATTACATCTGGGGCAGCCAGCCGGGGAGCAAGACTCTAAACGCTTTGGACGTTAAACCCGTGGGTCTTACGAATATCAGGACGCTGGTGTACTTTTATTATTTTGACGATGGGGATAATTCCTGGGAAATAAACGATGACTACCGCGTTGAAGGCGGCATCGACGCCCCGCCGGTTTACCAGAATGACGGCGGCAGCGTTGTCTCCGGCGGCGGCAGCGGCGGAAACGAGGGGGATTCCCCCGGTTCCCTGACCGATGCCAACAAGGGCAGCCTGGGGCTGGTGGTGGTGAAAAACCTGTCGAAAAACGCCGACATAAGCGCCGTTAGTTTTTCAATGGCGGCCCCCTCAAAAAGCTATTCGATAATCAGTGTTTCAAGGGCGAACCAGATGTCGATCCTCCTGGGGGCCGGGGACTGGACCCACTATCTTGAGTACGACTCGGATAAAACGGGACACGGGCGGATTCCCGCCGGAAACAGTACCGGTTCCATTACGGTTACAGCCGGTTCCATTTATACCCTCTACTTCTACCAGGATAATACGGGAGGCTACTCGATCATTGACAACTGGCCCCCGGTCTATCCGGCTGCACCGCCGCTGACGGACGGGAACTCGTCCCCCGCCAGTGATAACGAAGGGTTTCTCCATATCAAGAACGCTTCCTCCAGTACCATTCTGACCAAACTTTCGTACCGGTATAACGGGGCGGATACGGAGATGAATCTTCCGGGGAACGTGCAGTTGGTTCCCGGGGCGGAATCTGCCAATGACGCCATACTTCCGGTGGGGGCCGTTACCGTCCGGTTCTTCAACGGGGTAAAACAGCGGTGGTCCGGGGCGATCCCCATCAGCATTAAGGCACGGCAGACCTTCACCGTAACCTACATAGACGGCATGGACATTTCCGATCTGCCCGACGGTTACGGCATGGTCCGGGTTACGAATAAATCTTCCGAGGCGGTCCAGTCCGTTGTTTTTTACGACACCCAAATGAATGCCCGTCCCGAATTGTTCACCCTGGTGTCCGGTGATACCGACTCCGTCCGCGTCCCCATCGGCGCTTATGTGACGCGATTCAAAATGGAATCCTTTACATCGGAATTTATCGTTACCATTGACAATAAGAGCAACCGGATTGTGGCGGTTACCATCACCGATCAGAGTGTTACGGATAAGTCAAATGTGAGCAACCCTGACAAAACGGTGGGGGGGATCAGAATCTTTAACGAGTATCCCATGAACGCCGGCTCCGCAGCTTATTTGGACACCAAGATTTTTAAGTACAATCTTTACAAGGTGGACATAGAACCGGGGACGGGAAAGCATACCAATGGGAATAACCCGGACTATTTGTTTGACGGAACAAAGCCCTATAAGCCGGTTATGCGCGGCCAGAACGAAAACATATCAACCATCGTGCCCGGTTTGTATAAACTGGAAATAATCGCCGGGTCATATCCGTGGACAAGTTATAAGGAGGGGATTGTTATTAACGGCATTGCGTTGAATGAGAATCTGATCACCTATGACTGCGGGGAGATGCTCATTGTTGCGGGCGAGGAACGGCAGTACCGCTTTAACAACTATCACAACGAGAAGGACACCCCCAAGGGGTATGTTACCTTCTACCTGAGTATGTCGGATAATGACAATACCATGTCCATAGTGCATTTTGAAATCGCCGTTATGTCGAAAGCCAAACTGACGGCTGCCGAAATAGAAACTATATACAACAAACCCTGGACCGCTTCAACGCCGATTGATGCGGTAAGGGAGTTTGCCAAATGGCCGGGCGCATGGGTCGGGGCAATCCAGGGGCCCTATGCCCCCAAGGATACGCTGGCATTTGAATGGGGCGGAATACTGAACAGTTTTACTAACCATGCCGGCCCCTTTGCCATACCGCCGGGGATATACTGGACCAGGTACAACGACAACTGGGGCAGCGGAGTTGCCCACGGCGGCAACGAAGGCTACTGGCGTCTTGTTGATCTAAGGGGCTACGCGGGGCAGCAGGTGAATTGTGCTTCGGACCATTCTGTGGGAAACAACTGGGCGCCGGTCCCCCAGAAGTAAGGGCTAAACTTGACCCACAACGTTCCACCGGGGCCGGGAAATTGCCGGAAAAACGCATGTAGAATCCGCCTTCGCTATCTTCGATACGCTCCGGCAGAGAATTCCATATGTTTTTCCGGCCTTTTTCCCGGCCTCGGATACACGACACGGGTCAAATTTAGCTTTATTGTGGGGAAGAGATATATACAAGGTGTTACATTTGCTCCACAGCGCATTTGACCGGGTTAAATTGTGGGTCAAGTTTAGAAGTAAGGGAGGGGTATTTGTAATTTAGTGTTTACAGTCTGCTAAGCTTCCCAGCCCAGTTCCCGGGATGCCTGGAGGCCCAGGTCTTTGAGACAGGCGGTTATTTCGGCGCAGCGCTCTTCCCCCATCCGGGTAACGGGGGCGGATACGCTGATGGCCGCCATTACACAGCCCTGGCAGTCCCGGACCGGGACGGCGACACAGCGTACCCCTTCTTCACATTCTTCGTTGTCAAGGGCGTAGCCCCTGTCACGTACCAGGGCCAGCTCCCGCCGCAGGGCGTCGAGGCTGGTGATTGTTTGGCCGGTGAACTGGGGGAAGCCCCGCTTTTTTTCCAACTCCTCAAGCTGCCGGTCCGAATAGTTGAGCAGGTGCAGTTTGCCTACTCCGGTGGCGTGCATGGGGGCAATATGGCCGATGCGGTGCAATGTGCGGAGCATTCTGCCGGGGCCTTCCTCGGTGGCAATGTAGACCATCTGCATGTCCCGCTCTACGCAGAGGGAGGCCGATTCGTTAAATGTGCCGGCCGCCTGCTTGACGTATTTGGAAAGGGACCAGACGAAGGGATAACTCCGGCCCGCCCGGGCTCCAAGTTCCACCAGTTTTAGGGTGAGGTAGTAGCATGACGTTACGGGGTCCTGTCCTACATAGCCATAATCAATAAAAGTGTTAAGAAAACGCAGCAGGGTGCTTTGGGGTATTTTTAGTTCCCGGGCCAGGTCCTGAAGCCGGGCCGGCGAACCGGTATAGGTCATTCCTTCAAGGATCTGCAGCGCCTTTCGCAGGGACTGATTTTTTTTGATTCCTTCGCTTACCTGTTTCATGCTGCCTATGTTGTTCCATAAACGGTTGCCGTAAGGTCAATGACCTAAGGTCGATGACCTTGCCTATGAAACTATAGCGGCGGCGGCAGGAATTGTAAACACGGCCGCCGGCAATTCCAAATTCAAAATTCCAAATCCGAAAAGAGACATAAAAAATTATCGGGGGTCCTGTCGGCTGGAAAAATCCGGGGCCCCCACCCCAGATTCCTTCCACCGCCACCCCCCGTTACTTGTTTCGCCTCTCTTTTCGCCGGTATCCTCATCGTGAATTACCTTATGCCAAGGGTTTTTCAAGGTAAAAAATGGTCAAACGGCTGCAGGTACGGGTTTATACTGCATAACGAGTCTGTACAATTTTACTTTTACAAAATTTTTTGATGGAAAAACCGGAAAAACCGTGGTTTTTTTTTGGTTATGTGCTATATTATTCTAAAAGCAGGAGTATGCCATGACCCATACCATACCGTCTTGTAACGCTTGCCCGGTAACAGATACGTCCGGCCCCGGCAAAACATTGCGGGCCGGGTTTACCCCCCTCCTAAACTTGATCCGCAATTTTACCCGGTTTTTTGCCGTATACGGCGAAGAACCGGGCAGTCAAATGCCCGGTACATATCTCTTCCCTGCGATAAGGGTAAATTTGGCCCGTATCGTGTATCCGGGGCCGGGAAAAAGGCCGGAAAAACATATGGAATTTCCCGCCGAGCGTATTGAAAATAGCGGAGGCGGATTCTACATGCGTTTTTCCGGCAATTTCCCGGCCCCGGTAGAACATTGCGGGCCGGGTTTACCCCCCCCCCCCCCCCCACCCGGGGGCCCAAATGTTTGCACGGCTAAGCGCTGCCGCAGTGCTGGCGGCCCTGCTGTCAGCTTTGCTGTCAGCAGGGCTGACGGCATGTTTGAACCCCGTTACGGCTGCTATCCCGGAAAACGCCTCCTCCGGGAATGTTACACCCCTTTCCCCCAAAACACCCGGCAAGACACCAGGCATACCCGGCGGTGAACCCTTCACCATGAGCGTGCAGATTGACGATGCTGCCCGCGCTATCGCC
>JAIRXT010000059.1 GCA_031268125.1 Treponema sp.
GGCCTTGAGGAAGCGGCGGCGGCGGCCAGGGGCGCGGACGCGGCGGTTGTTGCGGCGGGGAACCATGCTCTGGTGGGGGCACGGGAGTGTATAGACCGGGATAATCTTGATCTGCCGGAGCAGATGGTTCAGCTTTTGGAAACCGTGTCCCGCGCCAATAGTAATACTATTCTAAGTATTGTTTCCGGCTACCCCTATGCCATAACAGCCCAGGCTCCCTGTGCCCGGGGGATTATCTATACCGCCCACGGGGCCCAAGAACTGGGGACCGCACTTGGGGAGGTACTGTCCGGCGCCTACAACCCCGCCGGCCGCCTTTCCATGACATGGTATTCAGACAGTAAGGACCTGCCGGATATTAATGATTACGATATTATCAAAAACAAGTGCACGTATTTGTACTGCGATAAACCGGTGTTGTATCCCTTTGGCTACGGTTTAAGTTATACCAGTTTTGCCTACGGTGATCTTGCCGTCTCCCCGGACAAAGACGGCGTCAGCGTTTCTTTTACGGTGAAAAATACCGGCGCACTGGCGGGGGATGAAACAGCCCAGGTCTATTTGGCTTCGATGCGGCGCGATATTCCCCGCCCCCGGAAACAACTCTGCGGCTTTGAACGGATTCACCTGAAGCCGGGGGAAACCGCATCCCTGTTGTTTATCGTGCCCGCGGCGGAACTGGCCTACTGGGATGAGGAAGCCGGGGACTTTAGGGTTGATGCCGGTGAGTATTGTTTTATGGCGGGCGCCGGTTCCGCCGACATCCGGGATTCCCGGATCATTTCCTGGTCCGTTACTTAGTCTGCATCACCTCTACCCCGTTCCAGTCCGGCGGGGGAGGGTTGGTGAGGCAGGTTTTGCTGCGATTAAAAAGATTGCGGGCGTTAAAATCGCCGGGGAACATGGCTACTGCATCCCGGAATTTTTCCGCCGCATCCCGGAACTGCCGGCGGTAGTAACAATCCATGCCCTGGTTATGAAGGTCCCATGCCTGCCGCTCCCGGGGATCGATGTTCCGTTTTACCGTGTAAATTTTAACTCCCTGGGTTTTCCCTTTTACCGCCACCGTATCCAAAAGCCTGAAACTTAGGGATTCCAGCACGGCGCGCCCGGAGGCCGCGGCATCCCCGTTTTTTAACGTTTGTAATTCTTCGTACAGACTCTGGGTAATCAGAATTTCGGACTGGTAGGTTTTGGTCAGCCCCTCCATTCGGGAGGCCAGGTTCACATTATCGCCGATTACCGTGTAATCCATTTTCCGTTCACTGCCGATGTTTCCCACCGTTGCCAGCCCGTAGTTAATCCCCACGCCGATGCGGAATTCCTTTAATCCAAGCTGCCGCTGGATGGTGTTAAAATTCTCCAGGCCGTCGATCATCTCCAGCGCGGCAAGCACCGCCTGGAGTGCGTCCCCGTCCTGATGCACCGGAGCGCCCCAAAAGGCCATAATGGCGTCCCCAATGTACTTATCCACAATGCCGTCCCGGTTCATGATAATGTCCACCTGGCCGGAAAAATACCGGTTCAGGGATTCTACCAGCCGGTCCGGAGCGTCTGCATAATCTTCGGAAATCGTAGTAAAACCGCGGATATCGGAAAAAAGGATCGCCAGGGAAGTGTTTTTACCCCTGAGCATATTGGGGTCCGGGGAACTGAAAAATTCTTCAATTACGCTGCGGGGAACGTACTTTTGGAAAATGCTGCGGATTCGCTGTTCCTTCTTACCTGCCAGCACCGCCTGGAAAGCGTAGCGTTTAATCCCGGCCCAGGTCCGTTCCAGTTCCGCAAGCATGCGGTTAAACGTATGGGCCAGTTCCCCGGTTTCGTCCTGGTATTCTACATCCACCCTTTCGGAAAGATCGGCGGAGCCAATCACCGTATTCATGGCCTTGACGACCCGTGCCAGCGGGTTGGTGAGGAATTTTGAAAAGAAGATGAGCAGCAGCACCGCCGCGGCGGAAGCGCCGGCCGCCGTAATCAGGGTTAGCAGGGTAATGGCGTCCGCTTCCCGGTAAAAGCTGTCCCGTTCTTCGGAAAGGGTTATATACCAGCTAAAGGGGGTAAACCAGAAGGACCGGAGAATCCGCTCTTTCCCGCCCACCTGTGCCTGGATCATGCCGGGATTCTCGTCCCCCAGCAGTTTTAACAGCGCTTCTTTTTCTTCCGGCAGAATCTCCAGGGCGGAAGTCCCCATAGCAAGCTCCCCGTCCTCGTTGACGGCAAAGATAATCTCCGTATCACCTGCGACAATGCTGCGGGCGTAGATTTCCACCGCCCCCTGCGCTGCCTCCACCATGCCGGGCCGCCCCGCGTAGCCGTTTTCCACCAGCAGGGCCCATTGGTTTTCCGCGTATTTTTGCAGTTCCGCGCTCTTAAAGTTAAAAAATTCCCGGGCGGCGCGGTCAATACCCCGCACCGCGGCGGCGTAGGATGCGGCCTGGGAGATACAAAGGGGCAGGATGACAAGGGGCAGAACCACCAGAAATATCTTTGTGCGGATCTTCATGCCGTTAGTCTAAGCCATTGGCCCCGTGTTGCACAAGGAACAAAACGCAGCCCCAGATGTTACATTGCTGCAATTTAGTGTTTACGGCCTGCTAGTAGGAT
>JAIRXT010000140.1 GCA_031268125.1 Treponema sp.
CCGCCCCCCCCCCCCCCCCCCCGCCCCCCCCCCCCCCCCCCCCCCCCCCCCCCCCCCCCCCCCCCCCCCCCCCCCCCCCCCCCCCCCCCCCCGACCCTTCCGCCGGGGGCGGCGCAGTAATACTACCCTATATGGAGGGGATAAACATTTCGGCCCCCGGATATCAAACCGGGCATATTCAAAACCACTGGGTGGACTGGGGAATATTTGCCTTTTTCGATGCCAAATACGCGGAAGTTGAAGCGGGCTATTACAGGCCGTTTTTTGGAAATTACGAACAGTCTGATTTCGGCTATCCTCTTGACGCGAAGTCGAATTATGACGATATAAAAATATCGTACCTTGACCTTGGCCTGTCGTTAAAATATCCCATAAAATACAGCAAATATGTGCTTACGCCCATGATTGGTTTTAGTTATTGGATAAATTTATCTGATGACTACGGTTACAAAACCATTCTGGACGCCGTTTATGATATTAAGAAAACAGACTGGGATCAGATGTGGGTAAAAGTCGGGCTGAGTGTTGACAGTTATCTTACGGAGAAAATTTATCTGCGGCCCGCCGCAAAGCTTAATTTTCCGATAGTAACCAAAGACTGGAAAAACAGGGGAAGTGGAATTAAGGACGCCCTCGGAACAGTGATTAGCGGGACCAATTCAAAATATTCAGGAGTAGGGGCTGAATTTTCCCTGTCTGTCGGATACAGAATAAAATAATGAGCTTGTTCCAAAACTACGGCAATAGCTATGCCGGAAGCAAGTTCCCGGCTTTCCTGCCGGGGGCAAAAACACCGCACAGGGCGGTGGATTTTTCCCCCGGTGCCCCGTGTTACATAGGTTTGGCATATATTTCTGAATTTCCTTTGTGTTGAACCATTGAAGATCCCGGCGTTTTCTGCTAAACCTGTTGCAGGAGGGCCTATGTCCGAAGCTTCGCAGGAAATAGTTGAGCGGGTAAAGGTTTTACGGGAAATCGAAGAAATATCCGGGGAAACGCTGGCGCGGGAACTGGGCTTTGATCCGCTGGAATACGGCCAGTGGGAAGCCGGGGAAAAGGACTTTCCCGTCGGCGCCCTGGTGGAGATTGCCGCCCGCTTTAAGGTGGATCTGTCGGAGCTTATCACCGGAAAGACCAGCAAGCTAAAGACCTTCTGCCTTACCCGTGCGGGGGAGGCCCCGGAGGTAAGCCGCCGGCCCATGTACGGTTACTGGAATCTGGCTTACAACTTTCATCATAAAAAGGCGGAACCCTTCCTGGTGGAGGCCGAAACCGATGCAAAACCTCTGGCCCTTAACACCCATCCGGGGCAGGAATTTAACTATGTTCTGGAAGGGCGGCTCCTTGTTTCCGTGGGGGGCCACGAAATGGAACTTGGTCCCGGGGATTGCATCTATTACGACTCCAGCGAACCCCACGGTATGAAGGCCCTGGGGGACAAACAGGCCCGTTTTATCGCCGTGGTGATGTAGGTTTTTTGGCCCTTCGGCCTTTTCATTTTTTCGGCCCTCCGGCGTTTAAGGCGAATCTTGAGTGCGGGGCGAATTTTTAACAACAGGAGTATCAAATGAGTAACTCAAAAACAGGCGATCTGCTGGGGCATTTTTTGAATCGCCGGGATTTTACTTCTTATGAAGATTTCATTGAGAATTATTACGATAATTTTTCTCCCAACGTACCTGAGGATTTTAACTTTGCCTACGATGTGATGGATGAACTTGCCCTTAGTAAAGCTGGCCAGACCGCTATGGTTTGGTGCGACGAGGCGGGGGCGGAGGCTTCCTTTACCTACGCCGATATAAAGCGGCTTTCCGGCAAGGCCGCCAATGTTCTTAAAGCCGCGGGGATTGGCAGGGGGGATCCGGTGATGCTTATTTTGAAGCGCCGCCACGAGTATTGGCCCGTCCTTTTGGCCCTGCATAAGCTGGGGGCCATCGCCATTCCCGCTACCCACCTCTTGACTGCCAAGGACATTGCCTACCGCTGCGAGGCCGCCGGTGTGGCGGGGATTATCTGCGTGGATGATGAAAGGGTCATAAGCCATGTGGACGAGGCGGAGGCCAAACTCAGGGCGGCGGGGAAGACGGCCCTGCGCTACAAAGCCTTTGTCCGCCCGGTTCCCGCGGAGGGGGGGCCCGCCGGCTGGGAGGACTTTAACGCCCGTTCCCGGGACGCGGAGGGGGCTTTTACCCGGCCGGAACACGTCAACCACAACGATGATATTATGCTCCTCTACTTTACCAGCGGGACCACCGGCATGCCGAAGATGGTGCGCCACGACTTTGCCTATCCCCTGGGGCATATCCTTACCGCCCGCTACTGGCAGTGCGTACAGGACGGGGGGCTCCATTTAACCGTGGCGGATACCGGCTGGGCCAAGGCCGCCTGGGGGAAAATCTACGGGCAGTGGATCTGCGGTTCCGCCATTTTTGTCTACGACTACGACCGCTTTTCCGCCGCCGCGATGCTCAGGGTCATTAGCAAGTACCGTGTTACCAGTTTCTGCGCCCCCCCGACAATTTACCGGTTTTTCATCAAAGAAGACCTTTCCACATACGATTTTTCCGCCCTTAAGCACTGCGCCGTGGCGGGGGAACCGCTGAACCCGGAGATTTACGAACAGTTCAAGGCCCAGACGGGCCTTTCCCTGCGGGAAGCCTACGGCCAGACGGAACTTACCGTTACTATGGCCACCTACCCCTGGCTGGAGCCCAAGCCCGGTTCTATGGGGAAGCCCAGCCCCGGCTATGACATCGGCCTGATCCGGGAGGACGGCAGCCCCTGCGAGATGGGCGAGGAGGGGCAGATTGTCGTCTATACCGGGAAGCGGCGGCCCGCGGGGATGTTTGGCGGCTATTACCGGGACCCGGACCTTACCGCCAGCGTGTGGCACGATGATGTGTACTACACCGGGGACGTGGCCTGGCGGGATGAGGACGGCTATTACTGGTTTGTGGGCCGCTCCGATGACGTGATCAAGAGTTCCGGCTACCGCATCGGCCCCTTCGAGGTGGAAAGCGCCCTCCACGAGCATCCGGCGGTGCTGGAATGCGCGGTTACCGGGGTGCCGGACCCGGACCGGGGGACGGCGGTTAAGGCCACCGTGGTCCTGTCCAAGGGCTGGGTTGCCTCGGAGGAGCTAAAGACCGAACTCCAGAACCACGTCAAGAAGACCACCGCCCCCTACAAATACCCCCGGATTGTGGAATTTGTAGACGAACTCCCCAAGACCATCAGCGGGAAGATCCGCCGGGTGCAGATTCGGGAAGCCGACGGGGTATAGCCCGTCCTGCCGTTTCAATTTTTGGACATTTTTATGCAAACCATTGCATAAAAATACATTTTAGGGTATATTTTTGTATAATTATGAAAAAACCAGAGGAATATTTATCCGAAGTTACGGGTAACGACTACATCGACGCCGGCCTCTACGACCGGTTCAACGTCAAACGGGGACTCCGCAATGCCGATGGTACCGGGGTACTGGTGGGTCTTACCCGTATCGGCGATGTTCACGGGTATACCATTGAAGAGGGCAGGAAGATCCCCCAGGAGGGAAAGCTCTACTACCGGGGCTACGATGTGGAAACCCTGGTGCGATGTGCCGCAGGGGAAGGGCGCTTCGGGTTTGAGGAAGCGGTCTATCTGCTCCTCTTTGGGCAGCTTCCCCATGCCGGGGCCTTGGACGATTTTTCCGCCCTGTTGGGGAACAGCCGGGTCCTGCCCAGGAATTTCGCCGAGGATTCCATCATGAAGCTCCCCTCCCGGGACATTATGAATAAACTTGCCCGCTCGGTCCTGACCCTCTACTCCTACGATGATGACCCGGAGAACAAGTCCCCGGTGAATGTGCTGCGCCAGTGCCTGGAACTTATCGGCCGCTTTCCCACCATCGTGGCCTACGCCTACATGGCGAAGAAGCATTACTTCGATCATGAAAGCCTGGTCATCCACCTTCCCGAATCTTCCAATTCCACCGCGGAGACTCTGCTTTCCCTGATTCGGCCCGACAAGAAATACTCCCGCCTGGAGGCGGAGATTCTGGACCTTGTCCTGGTCCTCCACGCCGAACACGGGGGGGGCAATAACTCCACCTTTGCGGTCCACCTGGTTTCTTCCGCCGATACGGATACTTATTCCGCCATTACCGCGGGGATCGAATCCCTCAAGGGCGCCAAGCACGGGGGGGCCAATATCAAGGTTATGGGGATGATGGAGGACATCAAAAAAAATGTGAAGCTCTGGGACAGCGAGGAGCAGGTTTCCGCTTATCTGGCCTCGATCCTCCGGGGGGAGGCCTACGATGGTTCCGGCCTGATCTACGGCCAGGGCCACGCCGTGTATACCAAAAGCGATCCCCGGGCGGTTCTGCTGCGGGATAAGGCCGCCCTGCTGGCGGAGGAGATGGGCCTTATGGATGAATACCGGCTCTACCGGCTTATTGAGCGGCTTACCCCCCAGGTTTTTAAGAAGCTTAAGGATTCCGCTAAGGATATTTGCAGCAATGTGGATTTTTACTCCGGTTTTGTGTACAAAATGCTGGGAATTCCCACGGAACTCTACACATCCCTCTTTGCCGTAAGCCGGGTGGCCGGCTGGTGCGCCCACCGGCTGGAAGAAATTGTCGCCGGGGGCCGCATCATCCGCCCCGCCTACAAGTGTGTACAGCCCTGGCTGGACTATGTTCCCCTGGCGCAGCGCTAAACTTGACCCGCAGCGTCCCGTCCCGGCGGTTGGGGTTTAACGGCGGATAAACCATAATTGGAGCTATGATTATTACAAACCAGTGGTTGTGGGTGGCCGGAGGGACGGGTTTTATCTTTTTGATGACCAGCCTTGGGTCCGCTATGGTGTTCCTGCTGCGCAGGACCGGGGGCGCCCAGGCGCAGAAGATCTTTCTTGGTTTCGCCGCGGGGGTGATGATAGCGGCCTCCGTATGGGGGCTCCTGGTTCCCGCCATTGAGGAGGCGGAACACCGGGGCTGGCCGGGCTGGCTGCCCGCGGCGGGGGGATTCATCCTGGGGGTCCTGTTTTTATACGGCCTCGATAAGCTTATTCCCCATCTGCATCCCTCCTCCAACGTGGTGGAAGGGGTCCCCTCCACAGCCCGGCGTACCACCCTGCTTGTCTGGGCCGTGGCCCTGCACAACATCCCGGAGGGTATGGCGGTGGGCCTTTCCTTTGCCCTGGCGGCCCAGCA
>JAIRXT010000188.1 GCA_031268125.1 Treponema sp.
TGCCGGGGGGGCTGTGTATCCGGCGGCGGCCAGCCCTACGGCGGTACCGACGAGGTTCGCAGGCAGCGGACGGCGGGGATTTATGCGGATGATCAAAGTTCCGGCCTCCGCTGTTCCCACCAGAATCCCCTTATCCAGCAGGTGTACCAGGAGTTCCTGGGCGAACCCAACAGCCGCAAGGCCCATGATCTGCTCCATACCAAGTACACGGAACTGCCGTTGTATGTGAAATAAATTCCCGTCAATATTTTTTATACGCCCCTGGCGGTTTTTGGCTGTCAGGGGCGTTTTTGTATCGGCAATTCCGAATTCAAAATTCCAAATCCGAAAAGAGATGTGAAAAAATTATCAGCTTCCCTGCCGGCTGGAAAAATCCGGGGCCCCACCCCAGATTCTTTCCACTTTTTTAGGTTGAATTGTCATTTTTTTGAATTCGGAATTGCTGGAGCCGGTATTTTTTTTCTTGACATGGTTGTATCCTGCTGTTATCATCTCTACAGGCTGAGTTGATAATATCTTGAATTATCAAAAATCAAAGAGGAGATAATCGAATGTACCCGGACGGCGCTGTTTTATGTAAACTTTCCGTTATGGTAATTTCCTCAAGTGTTAATTCTTTATTAAGCTTCGCCCCCCCCCCCCCCCGAAAAAATTATCAGTAACTAGACCTTCTAAAAAGTTCTTTCCTCCTTTTTTTATCCTTAACAACTGTCTTGTATCTCTGTCTAAGCAGAGTCTGGAACAGGAAAAACATATCCGCTTGCTGCTAAAAAAGGCGGTGTGGTTTATATGGGAAAGCGGAAAGGAGGCGCCGGTGGCATAGCATATTGTGGAAATATTTGCAGGCAGAGCTGAATCTACAGAATTGGCCTAATGCGGAATATAAATTCCATAGGCCGCAAAGTCTAAACATTAGCAATTTGAGGAGGTATTTTTCATGAAAAAACGATGTGTAGTGTTTCTGGTTTTTCTTGCGGCAGGGGGGATGGTTTTTGCCGGCGGCAGACAGCAATCCGGCGGCGCGGGAACAACCACCCTGGAATTTATGCATGCCCAGAGTACCGAGCCGGGACGGACCATTTTCCAGGACGCGATGGATCGCTTTATGGCCGAAAATCCCGGCGTAAAAGTTAATCTTGATGTTCTTGCCAATGATTCTTACAAACAGAAGTTGGCCGTGGCAATGGCTTCCGGCAAACTGCCGGATATGTATTTCTCATGGTCCGGCGGACCTATGTATGAATATGCCAAGTCGGGGAATATTATCGATCTTACTCCGTATATGGACGCGGATAATTACAAAGATAAATTCCTGGACGCCGCCATTGCCCAGGCTACCTGGCAGGGGAAGATATGGGGTGTCCCGGTACAGAATGTTTCGGTCTGCACCGTGTTTTACAACAAGGATATTTTTGCCCGGTATAACCTCAAGGTTCCCACAACCCTGACAGAACTTGAAACCATTTGTGATACCCTTGTTAGGAATGGTATTAAACCCTTCGCCTTGGCGAATAAAACCCAGTGGACAGGGTCAATGTTCTTCATGTTCCTTGCCACCCGGATGGGAGGAACCGCACCTTTCATTCAAGCGGTGGATGGTTCCGGCAGCTTTGAGGCGGATAATTTCATTTACGCGGGTCAAAAAATTCAGGACTGGGTTAGAAAAGGTTACTTTAACGAGGGCTTCAACGGCCTGGACGAGGATTCTGGACAGTCCCGTATGCTGATGTACAACGAAGAATGCGCCATGCACATAATGGGAAGCTGGTTTAACGCTTCAGCCGTTAGTGAAAGCCCGGAATTTGTCAAAAAAATGGGAATTTTCAGGTTTCCCGCTGTTGAAGGCGGAAGGGGAAATATCAATACGGTTATCGGAACTGTGGGAGATAACTTCTACCATGTTTCTTCTGCCAGCAAGAATCCCGACTGGGCTTTTAAGGCGCTTACCTACCTGACCGACGATGCCGCGGTATCCAAGCGGCTGGCCGGCGGTAATATTCCGCCCCTCAAGAGCGTTAAACTGGACGATCCTATCCTGGCGGAACTGTTCACCCAGGTTCAGGCCGCGCCGGATATGCAGCTTTGGTACGATCAGTCCCTTTCCCCGGAAGTCGCTGATGTCCATAAAGTTACCAGCCAGGAAATCTTCGGCCTTACCTTGAGTCCCGGGGAAGCGGCGAGGAGGCTCCAGGCGGCCCAGGCTGACTATTTAAGGAATCAGTAACTGGACTTGTTCAACAACCTTTTTATTGAACCCTGCCGGGTTCGGGTTGTCGAACAACTCTATTCTTTCCGGCGGCCGTTCTGCGGCCGGCGGTTGATAACCCTGCAGGGGAAAGATGCCGCAATCCGCGGTGTCTTTCCCTGTAAATTTGAAATTTTGTGAAGAGGGATTTATAGTGATTGAAACATTAGGTAAAGGTATTTCCCTTCGTAAGGCGCGGCAGCGTTCAATACAGGCGGCTGCGGCAGTTTTTTTATTTCCGGCATTGTTTTTTTTAGCAGTTTTTATCGTCTACCCTATCTTCGATTCCTTTGTGATCAGTACGGTTAGATGGAATGGCATGAGCCGGAATAGGACGTTTATCGGCTTTGAAAACTGGATTACTCTGGTTAAGGATGTCAATTTCTGGAAAGCCTTTGGAAATAACGTAAAGATAATGTTCCTGTCTCTTTTCTTTCAGGTTCCCTTTGCGATGGCTTTGGCGACCTTTCTGGACGTTACCGAAAAAAAAGGGGTGGTTTTTAAAGTAATCTGGTTTCTGCCCTATCTTATTTCTTCGGTAGCTATCGGCTTGTTATTTAAATACGCGTTGGACGCTAACTATGGTATTTTTGCCTCAATCTCCAAATTCTTCGGCGGGGGCGCGGTTGATCTTCTGGGGAAGCCAAATATTGCCCTGTATACCGTGATCGGTGTTATCTGTTGGCAGTATATCCCCTTTTATATGATTCTTTATTTAGCGGCCTATGGGAATATTCCGGTTGAATTATATGAGGCCGCCAGCATAGACGGCGCCACCAGAAATCAGTTTTTCTGGCATGTGTCCCTGCCCCTTCTTAAACCTACGGTGATAAGCGGTATTACTATTTCGATTATCGGCTCCTTAAAATATTTCGATCTTATCTTTGTTATGACCGGCGGGGGGCCGGGGGTTGCTACCGATTTAATGGCAACCATGATGTATAAAACATCGTTTGTTCGATTCAATATGGGCTACGGATCGACTATCGCCTGCGGTATGTTTATTCTTATTACTTTGGTGGCTTTACTGACCGTAGTAACCCTCAACAGAAAGGCGGCGGAAGTATGAAGCAGCGTAAAAAAGTCTCCGTTTTTTGGATCATCGCTTTTTTGTTCGCCGTTGCGTGGCTGGTTATTGCCGGGGCGCCTTTTTATTATCTTATAACCATCTCCATGAAGTCACAGGGGGAGTTTTTAACCGGAAGCCTTTTCAAACTCCCCGAGCGGTTCAGTTTTCAGAATTATGGTACCGTCATGCGGGGCGCTTTTTTTGGCTATTTTTTTAACAGTGTCTTTGTGCTGGCGGTTTCCCTGTTTTTGCTTTTGACCATAAGCGCCTTTGCCGCCTACCCGCTTTCACGGATGCGGTTTAAATTGAACAAGCCTATTTTTTCCCTTATTGTGGCGGCCATGTCTATTCCTATTCATATCACTCTGATCCCGGTATTCAGTCTGTCTGTACGCACCGGGCTGTATGACAGCCTGTACGCCCTCATCGGCCCCAATGTGGCCTTTAACCTGCCCCTGTCGGTTTTTGTACTTACCGCGTTTATGCGGAGCATCAGCCATGAGATGGAAGAGGCCGCCGAAATCGACGGCTGCGGGAAATTCAGCACCTTCTTTAGGATTATTTTCCCCCTTGCCCGGCCCGGGCTGGCTACGCTTGGAATTTACAACGGCGTGGTTATCTGGAACGAATTCAGTTTTGCTATGGTACTTACCCAATCGCCCGCAAATTTTACGCTCCCCCTTTCGGTTTGGACTTACCAGGGGCAGTACACCATGGATGTGCCCCTTATCATGTCCCTTCTGGTGCTGGCCTCCCTGCCCATCATTCTGCTTTATATCTTTGGTCAGGACAAATTGGTAAAAGGGATGATGACCGGGGCGGTTAAGGGATAGCCTGGACCACATTTGTGGATGTTATGGCTTGCCGGGGACCCTCGAACTTGACGGGGATTACCGCTATACTCTGCCCATGAAGACGGCGAAAACGGGCCTGTCGGCCCTGGATCTTATGGAGAACGCCCCGGTGGGGAAGAGCATTATCAGGCTGGCCCTGCCGATGATGCTGGGGATGATCGCCCAGATGGTCTACAACATGACGGACACTTTTTTTATCGGCCAGACGGGGGACCCCAACATGGTGGCGGGGATCTCCCTTACGATGCCGTTGTTTATGATTTCCCAGGGATTTGGAAACATTTTTGCCGTCGGCGCGTCAAGCTACATATCCAGGGTTCTGGGGGCAAAGAACACCGAGGAGGCCAAACATACCAACGCGGTTTCGTTTTATACGACGATTGTCTTTGGGCTGGTCATTACGGTGGTTCTTTTTATCTTTAAGACGCCGATTCTGCGGATCATCGGTACCAGCAACGTTACCTTCCGCTATGCGGACGAATACTTTTCCATCATTTCGGCCTTTATCCTGTTTGCCATAGTGAACATAGCCCTTTCGGGGCAGATACGCAGCGAGGGGGCCACGGGCAAGGCCATGAACGGTATGCTCCTGGGGATTGTCATTAATATTATTCTGGACCCCGTTTTTATTTTATGGTTCGGCTGGGGGGTGGCCGGCGCCGCCTGGGCGACGGTTATCGGCATTATCGCGTCGGTGATCTACTTTGTCGCCCACTTCCTGTCAAAAAAGACCCTGCTGTCCATACGGCCCCGGGACTTTAAGCCCAACAAGACGATGTATGCGGAAACGCTGAAAATAGGGGTGCCGGCGGCCCTTTCCCACATTGTCATGACGGTGTCGGCAATATTTACCAACCGGGTGGCAGCGGCCTACGGCGATTTTGTGGTGGCCGGGAGCGGCGTTTCCATGCGGGTATCGAGCATCTGCTTTACCCTGGTGATGGCTTTGGCTATGGGATACCAGCCCTTTGCGGGCTACAACTACGGGGCGAAGAACTTTGACCGGCTCCGCAGCGGTCTAAAGGTTACGATGATCTACACCACGGTCCTGTGTTGCTTTTTCACGGTCTTTTTCGCGTTCCTGGGGAGGTTCCTTATCTATGTCTTTATCCGGGACCCGGAGACGGTGGGGGCGGGGGCCAAGCTGCTCCACGCATTCCTCTGGGGGCTTCCGTTCCTGGGTATCCAGATGACCTTTATGGTAACTTACCAGGCCCTGGGGAAGCCGATGCTTGCCACGATCGTTACGATGGGCAGGCAGTGCCTGGTGTACCTGCCTTTGCTGTTCCTTTTGAACCGTCTCTGGCAGTTCAACGGGTATATCTACTCCCAGCCTATCGCCGACATTGTTACCACCGGTATTGCCGCGGCCCTGAGTTCCTTTGTGTTTAGGGAGATTCGGTCTGTTAAGGCCCTTGTCCCGCAGGGATAGCCCAATATCCCCGTCTTGGACCTGCAATGTTGACAAGAATTGACCGGGGGCTTAAGGTTTTTTGGTGAAGTCCCTTGTTGCGTTTTTTTTGCTGTGTCTCTCCCTGGGGGCCTGTTCCCGGACCGGTATCAGTTCCATTGTCCGGGAGGATCTTTTTTCGCTGGAAATCGGCCGTCTGGAGGATCAGCTTGCCCTCTACAATCTGGAAGGGGACTGGGGCCTGAGCCAGGTGGGGCTTGCCATGCGGGACGGTCTTTTTTACATATCCGACGGGAACGGCGGCAAGCTGGTGCGTTACAATTCCTACGGGGATCTGCTGTTCATGATTTACAATGATGAATTGAACAGCCCCCCCCTCAGCCTGAAGACCAACCGTGGGGAAGATTCTACCGTAACCCGCTGGGCCTTTACTTACCCCCTGCGGGAACCGGGACGGATCACCGTGGATTCCCGGAAGCACATCTATGTAGAAGACCGGCTCCCTGCCGACCGTTACTACTACGACGCGGAAAGCAGGGCCCTGCTGGACAGTATTGTGCTTCACTTTGATCAGGACGGCCGCTTTGTGGAATATTTGGGCCAGGAAGGGGCGGGGGGGACTCCTTTCCCCCGGATTACCGGCCTATACACCACCATGCAGGATGAACTGGTGGTTGTCTGCCGCCAGACCTCCGGCTGGAAGACCCTTTGGTACGGCTCCGGCGGCAGGAATCACATGACGGTGGAACTAAAAAACAGCGACATACCGGTGCCTGAAGACTGGCCCAAGGTTTCCGCCTCGGTGGACGCCATTATGGCCGCCCCGGATTCCCGGGAACTCTATCTCAAGATCGATTACTACCGGGACATCTACGACGATTCCACCAATACCCGCCTTGGGACAGAGCCGGACAGTTCCCTGATCTGGGTCATGGATATCGAGAGAGGTTCCTACGTGGACTGTCTGGAGGTCCCCTTCCTGGAACAGACGGTGCAGATAAACGGCCGCCGTGAAACCCTGTGGATGCTCTACTCGATGATGGGTGTCGCCGGAGGGGGCAGGGTGTTTCTTTCCTCCCCGGTGGACGACGGCTATTCCATCCTCGTCCTTCGCCGGGAGGGGGGCGGCTCCGCGGCGGCCCCCGGAAGTTTCGGCAATTCCGCCGCGTTTTCCCGGGTGGTAACTCCCTCTTCAAGCCTGGAGCAGCGGTACGGCCTTATCAAGGTGGACCCGGAGGAACTCTACCTGAATAACTTTGATCTTTCCGAAGATGGTATTATTTCCGCAATTCTGGTCAGTGATTACGAAGCAAAGGTTGTGTGGTGGCGTACCGACAGGATTCTGGAAGGAGCCGTCCCGTGGCCGTAAATCATCCCGCAGGGGGCTTCCCCGGAACCTCCCGGGGCCGGGAAGTCCTCGTCTCATCTGCTGCGGCCCAGGCTATGGATGCGGAGGCCCGGGACTGGTCTTTTAACAGTTTTGCCCTGGTGGAAGCCGCCGGCCGCCGTGCGGCCCAGGTGCTGGCGGGAAGCTTCCCCGGGCTTTTTGAGGACGCCTGCCCCTTCACGGTGGTTCTGGCCGGTACGGGCAGCAATGCCGCCGATGCTGCGGTTATCCTCCGTTCCCTGATCCTCGGCGGCCTGGCGGCGGCGGAAAGGTCCCTCCTTATCATGGCCAGGGCCCCTGCCGGGCAAAGCCCCTGGTCCGAAGCCTGTAATTCACTCCAGAAGATGGGGGTCCGGGCCTTTGTTTTCTCTGTCCCCGCCGCGGAGGAGGAACTCCGGAAACGGCCGGAAGGCCCCCTGGGGAAGGCCCGGCTTGTCATTGACGGGATTGCCGGTACGGGCCTTCAGGGGCCGCTGCGGGAGGAGGCCGCTTTGCCGGCACGGTGGGTCCGCGAACATGCGGATCATCCCTTGTGCATCGCCGTAGACCTTCCCAGCGGCCTTTTTGACGGCTGGAAGCCCGGTATGCCCGTAGTGGACGCCGACGCGGTGCTTGCCATAGAGCCGGAAAAACGCTGCCTGTACAACCCGGCGGCCCGGTCCCATTGCGGCCGTATTCTCCATGTGGGGGGCGTCTTTCCCGCCGCCCTTACGGAAAAGTACCGGGAGGCGGAACTGGTAACCTGGGATTACTGCCGTACCCTTATCCCCCCGGTCCCTGCGGATTCCTACAAGTACAGCCGGGGTTTGCTCGAAATCCGGGCCGGATCCCCCGGCGCCGCCGGAGCGGCCCGGATTACCGCCCGGGGAGCCCAGGCCGCCGGCGCCGGCCTGGTGCGGCTCCTGGTTGATCCTCCCCTTTATCCTGTCCTGGCTGCCTCCGCATCCTCCGTTATGGTGGACTGGACCGGCCGGGAGGACGGGCCTTCCCGCTTTGTCCCCGACGCCCTGCTCCTGGGCCCCGGGTGGGGGAGAGGGCCGGACCGCTCCCTGGATGACGCCCTGGCCCTTGAAGAACAGGGTATCCCGCTGGTGCTGGACGCGGACGCGATTTTCCTGGCCAGGGGCCGGGTTTTCCACGGGAACGCCCTGCTCTGCCCCCATCCGGGGGAACTGGCGGCTTATTCGGGGATTCCCCGGGAAGAACTGCTGGCAAACCCGGGACCGGCGCTTCTTGCCCTGGCGGCGGAAAAAAAGGCGGTCTTCCTGTTCAAAAGCCATGTGATGATCATTGCCTCGGCGGACGGAAGGCTGGCGGTGGTGGACGGTATGAACCCGGTACTGGCCGCCGGGGGAAGCGGAGATCTTCTGGCGGGACTCTGCGCCGGTATTGCGCTGCGCTGCCCGGCCGGGCCCGATCTCTTCGCCTGCGCCTTGGCGGGGGCAAGCCTTTTGATTCGCTGCGCCGCCGATCCGCGGATAAGGAACCGTTTCACCGACTCCCTGGAACTGGCGGACATCGCGGCGGACCTGGCGGGCCGGGCCTGGCTCCCGGCGCCGGAGAAAAAACATGAATGACGAGCAAAAAAAACCCGGCCGCCCCAATGAGGGGGTGGCCCTGAGCAATGACCCTCCGGAGGGGGAAGAGCTGCATTTTTACTATTCCCGCAGCCGGAGGCTGTCCCGGGCCCCCGCCAATGTCCGGGCCCTGTACGAGGAAACCCCGGCGCCCAAATTTAGCCTGATACGCCCCCTCGTTTCCGGCCGCCCCAATGCTATTTTGTTCGGGACTATGGCGGTCCTGGCGCTTATCATGCTGGCGGTGAGTTTTTTCGGATTGGCCGACGGGGCGCAGGATTATTACGGCAACCGCATTTCCCTGAGCGCCGTTCGCTACGAAGGGGCGGCGATCCTGACCCTCAAAAAAACCCGGCGGGATGAAGGGGCGGCTTACGCGGGGCCTTTGGATATCGCCGTCAGCCCCCTGGGAGGGGAGGCCGGAGCGCCGTACCCCAGCCGTATCAACCTTAGTTCCCGGTCTTCGGAGGAATTCCGTTTCTCCGTACCCTTTGAAGAATCGCAGTTTCTGGTCCGCATCTCCCACGAAGGGGCGGAAGAAGGGAGCGGTCTTGCATTTAGAATCAAAACAAGGTAGAATTTTGGTGTTGTTGTTTTTATCAAGGTGGAAACGAGATGATTCAGTTTTATTTTTTGTCAATTTTGTTTAACGTAACGGGAGGGTTTATCCTTTTCACCAACGGAAAGGAAGCCCCGGAGCCGGAAATCCGGTTTTCCTTGCAGAATGAAGTTTTTAGGTTGATACTGGGTATTCTATGCGCCGTAACGGGTTTGCTCAAACTTCTGTCCCCGATTCAGGGAGATATTCCCGTGGCGGGGGATCTTGTTCCCGCTTCAGCCGGGCTTGTTACCGGTTTCATTCTTCTTTTTGACTACTACCACGGCCGCAGCTTTTTTGAGGACGGCGACAGCAGGATGACCCGGATTATTACGGTGAACCGCAAATGGATTGGTTTTGCCGCTATGGCCGCCGCGGCCCTGCACTTCGTCTTTCCCCAGGTCCTGCTCCTCTAGGCTTTAAGATGGAAGCCGTTTCTGTAGCGGGAATCGCCCGCCGGGGGAACGAACTGTTTATTGCCCGCCGCGTCATTGGCGGAAGCTTGGGAGGCAAATGGGAATTCCCCGGCGGCAAGGTCGAAGCGGGGGAGGGGGCGGAGGAAGCCTTGGTTCGGGAATTTCAGGAAGAATTTTCCCTGCCCGTACATGCGGGGGAGGAGCTGGCACGGGCCGAATTCATTCACCGCGGTGTAAAGCGGGCCTTACGGGCCTACCTGGTCTGTTTTGTATCCTCCGGTCCCGCGGAGGCGGTCTTGAGCTGCCACGAAGAATGGAAGTGGGCGCCGGTTGAGGAAATAGAAAAGCTGGATTTTGCCCCCTCGGACTTAAAGCTTCTCCCCGCCTTAAAGGCGTATCTCAAGGCCAATCCCCATGTCCATAGTTTGGAAACGTCCACCTGAAATATTGCCTGTAAAAATCCAATCTCCGGTGCCGGCAGACCTGCTGAAAGAACTCCCGTGGGAAGCGGCAATAACGCTGCGCCAGGAAAAGTGCAGTACAAGGGAGAAATTTTTCATGGGGGAAAAGCGGAATTCTCCTCCCGGTTCCAGGGTGTAACCGCCGCTTATTTCGTCGTAGTAACCGCTTTTTTTTTCATGGTGATCATCCTTGGCAACAAATCTAATCACCGGCCCTGCATTGCAGAAAAGGATCCCGGAAAAAAGCCGGTTCGGGAAGAGCTGGACGGAAAAATTGCAGATCAGGAGAAACCAGTCCTGGGAGTAGGATATCATGGCTCCGCTCAGCGGGACCGGCGGAACGGAATCTTCCAGAGGTATTGAGGAATTCTCGCTGTAGCGGTAATACCCGTCATAGGCGGTCCAGGCAAGATGCATATACGAAGGGCCAAGGAGGAAACGGAACACCAGGGATTGCCCGAGGGGGGCGCTAAGCCCCGTCAGCAGATCCAGAAACATGGTTCCGTTGCTCAAATTATTGTGCAGGGAATAATTGGTAAGATCCCCGCCGGGGGTAAGCCAGTCCCGGTCTTCCATGACGCCGGAATTCCCGGGGATGCCGAATTTTACGGACAAGGCGCTAAAAATACCGGGACCTGCCGCCGGGTCCTTTCGTGAGAATTCCAGATTCATCCCCGTATACCACAGGGGTTTAACATCCCAGAGAAGCTGGCTGGTAAGCCGGTCCGAATCGCTATTATAGAAAACCTGCTCCTCCGCCTGGCCCCATAACATGCCGAACTGGGCGTTCATGGTGAGGGTATAGGTGCTTTGCAGCAGGGCGTCCCGGTTGTTTTTACTTTTCCCGGCGACAGGATCGGCGTAAAGGGGAATACATAAAAAACATATTCCAATACTGACGAAAACAAAAAAAACCGTTATCTTTTTCACTATATGAGAGTATGTCTTGCCTGTTTCTGTCGTCAAGAGATTAAGAAACTATGCCGCCGGATTTTTTTGGGGGGAGCGCTTGTTATGACCGTTCTTTCCCTCCTTTCCTGCTATAAAAACGAGGAAATACGCCTGGATCCGCCCGCCATGCCCCCCCTTTCACGGGAGGAGATCGGTTACGGCGTCATTAAAGCCTCTTATACCCATGTGGTAGACAAGCCGGACGGGCTTTCTCTGGGGTATTTGCGGCGGGGATCGGTAGTCCGGGTTCTGGAACGCCGGAACGGCGAAATAACCGGCGGCGCCCTTGAATCCTGGGTGCTGGTAGAGACCGGCGAAGGAACGGATTCCCCGGGCTGGCTGCCGGAACCGGTGATTGATCTGTATCCCACCAGGGCCCAAGCCCTAACCGCTTCGGGGTCCCTTGAGCAATGAATAATATCCTCCTTTTTGTTGTTCCCCCTCTGGCCGGGGCGATTATAGGCTTTATTACCAATGTCCTTGCCATCAAGATGCTGTTCCGTCCCCTGAAGGCTTACCACATCTTTGGCATCCGAATCCCCTTTACCCCGGGAATCCTGCCCCGGGAGCGGGCCAAGCTTGCCGCAAGCATCGGCGCTATGGTGGAGCGGGAGCTTCTTACCCCGCAAATTCTACGGGAACGGCTGGCCGGAACGGAACTGCGCGGGAAGTTCTGCCAGGGGCTTTCCCGTTATACGCAGCGGATTCCCGAATTTCTTACCGGGACCGCCGAAAAGATCTACCCCCAGGTCCTGGAGGCCCTTACCGAATTCCTGCGGACCCCGGAAATCCGGGATAAACTGATAGAACAGGGGCGCGGGGTTGTGGATACGGCGATTCTCGGCCTTCCGCCCCTGCAAAGGCTCCTTATCGCCTCCGGTCAGTTCGACCGTACCATCAAGGAAAACATGCCGGAGATCATCGCGGATCTTATCAACCGGCTGGAAAAAACGGGCCGCCAGGAGGAGACGCGGGCCCTGGTCATCTCCTATGCCAATGACAGGCTTTTTGCCCGGCCTTCCCTTGAAAACACATTGAAGGG
The DNA here is from genome assembly GCA_031268125.1 of Treponema sp. GTDB lineage: Bacteria > Spirochaetota > Spirochaetia > Treponematales > Breznakiellaceae > JAISFT01. The sequence continues at coordinate 12,012 of JAIRXT010000188.1, forward strand.
TCTGCTGAACCAGAAGGAGAACCCCGGCGGCGATCTGGACAGCTTGATTACGGAGAAACTATTCCAGGCCGCCGATGCCCAGATTGAAACCCTCCTTGGCGCTATTGATATACGGGACATGGTTCGGGACAGAATCGATCACATGGACATGCTCCGGGTGGAAGGAATCATCCTGGATGTGATGGCCAACCAGCTCAAGTGGATCGATGTTTTTGGAGCAATTTTGGGCTTTCTTATCGGTCTGTTTCAGGCTCTGTTTGGCTGGTGGATACGGGGCGCTTGACAAAATTTTTCAAAACGGATAAAAATGGTTAGCTACACAGCGGGAACCAGGAAGGTTCGATGCTGCGGTAGTAACGGGCCGCTAGCTCAGCTGGTAGAGCAGCAGACTCTTAATCTGCGGGTCGCAAGTTCGATCCTTGCGCGGCTCAAAGACCTAATTCCTTAT
>JAIRXT010000210.1 GCA_031268125.1 Treponema sp.
TTTGCATATTTATGCAAAAAATATTCGATAAATGGGCTGCTTTGGCAGTTTGTAAGGTAAAAATATTCACCTTTGTGAATATTTTTACTGTTTTATGCGCGAAGCGCAACAAACTGCTAGGGTTTTATCATTTTTTTCATTTCCTCCAGAGTTTTTTTCTTTTCGTTTTTATACATGTAATAGGTGATAAGGGAAGTAACAAACGCCCCAATGCTGTCAAGAATCAGGTCCGACATAGTATCCCGCAGGCCGCTCCCCTGGTAAGGCTTCCCCATTAATGTTTCTGTGTCGTTCAGATCCCACTTCTGGTTGGCGCTGCCGGTAATAATATCGCAGGAAAATTCCAAAATCTCCCAGAAAACCCCCAGGGTAATGGCAAAGGTAAAAGAAAACAAGGCCACCAGTACAGGACTAATATCCATGCTGTAGCGGTAATTAATTTTATATATGACAATAAACCCGATAAATCCCATAATGATCCCCGACAGGGTATGGAGCAGGTCGTCCCACCACCAAAACTTGTAGTACAGCTTAAAACGGGCGCTTAAAAAAAGTCCCGCATAGATAAAGATTACAATAATAACTTCAAGAATATCGGGAATGTCTATCTTTTGATATTTCTCGATAAGGGTGGAACCAAAACTAAGGATAAAGGTAAGCAGCGCCCAGAACGCGGACTCAACCGCCCCGGCGATAATTTCAATCTGCTCCGTCCGGTCATGATGGGAATTGTTCAGAAATTCCATAAATATCAAAAAAATGTTCAGTGCAATCGACACCAAAAGGGCGATACGGATAACAATGAAAATTTTGTCCCGTGTTTTCTTCAACATATGCTTTCCCTCCGGACCTTCGCCTGAATTCTTTATAATACACCGTCCCCCAAATTAAAATCCAGAAGAATCGGGCAGGGCCGGCAATTCTCATTTTAACCATTCCAAAACGAAAAGGCGCCGGGTCTAAACTTGATCCGCAGCGTTCCACCAAGGCCGGAAAATTGCCGGAAAAACGCATGTAGAACCCGACGCCTTCGCTATTTCCAATACGCTGCGGCGGAAAATTCCAAATATTCCCCCGGAGGTTTACCCAACCCTGATGATACACAAGTTATATTGTAGGCCGGGGACCGGGCATCGCTCCAGTAAAAACGCTTGAGCGTTTTCATTCCGCTTCTATCCTTTGTGCGCTCAATCTGGAAGAATTTTCTCCTTATTTACGCATCATCATACTAAAAGGCAAACCCCCGCGCCGCCGGACCGTCCCCAAACCCGCCCACAAGGGGCCGGCAGGAACCTCCGCCGGCAGATATAATCGCCGTTTCTGTTGATCTAACCGCATATTGAAGGATAATATATACATGAGGGATGGTAGATGCCGGATAATAATATAATCGACAAGGTTTTCTCACTTCTTGGAAAGGATGATGAACCGCTTTCCGACAAGGACATGCTGATCAAGCAGACGCTTCGGGAGCTTGCCCAAAATAAATACGCCAGGTTTTACCGGGTCAAGTCCGAAGAGCTGGACCCTTCGTTTGCCCAGTACCTTTATATCATTTATAAGACTATTTATCCTGCGCAGGTTTTTTTAAAGGATGTGGAAAATTCGGGGCAGTTTGAGCGTTTCGTTATTGAGTATTTTATGCCCCCCAAGGCCCTGGAAACCGCCCGGAAGCTTACCCGGGACGCCATCGCCGTGCGGAAAAAAACCACGAATCCCGCTGAACTGGCAAAATATCTGGAAGAAGAGTACCAGACCCTGACCGGGATCTTTGACGAAGACCGGATGAATGCAGCGGACAAGTGCTACAGCCTGATCACCGCTTTTTCCCGGTTTATCAGGTTCGACTACGTGGAATGCCTCAAAAAATTTGACCCCGGCGTGCTGGAGGGTATCTTTACCATACCCCTTAAATTTGCCGCCGTCGGGGTGGATTCGCTGATAAAAGACCTGGGAAGTTTCTACACCGCCATTGCTGCCCTAAATCCGCAGGACGACTGGAAAACCGCTTTTTCGGTCCTGCGGCGTGTCATGGGGGGAACCGACGGCATCCCCTACGATCAATGGATGAAGCTTCTGACAAATCTGAACGATCTTAAACAATCGCATATAGTTGAATACATCATAAGGCACGGCTCCAAGAACCCTATATGGGAAGGGAAGCCGCCGAACCTTTCCAACCGGTTAAGCGCCGCGTGGCTGGAAGAAAAACGGGAAGACGTGCAGGAGCAGATCGACGCCATTACGGAGAGCCAGCGGAATATCCAGATGGAAGTACTCCTGCGGGCAATATTCGGGGAGATAGACACCACCCGGCTTAACTTCTACACCGATAGAATCAACGAAACCTGTACGGAAAAAGACCTGGACGGCTTTTCCTATACCGGCGCCCTGAACTATCTTACCGCCTTTTTACAGGATTTTTTTTCCAAAGAAATGCAGGAAATTTGCGATATTGTGCTGATCCGGGGACAATGGACCAGCAATACCGGTTCCCTGCAAATGTCGGAGGGTTTTCACGGGGCCCTGGATGTGCTGCCCGCTATTTCGGAACTTGACGAAAGCCTTTCGGACAAAGGCAGCAACGGCCCCCGGCTCCGGGGCGCATTGCTCCGGGTGGACCGGGACAGGACCCAGATCAGGTACATCGCCAGCATCGTCAACGGCCTCGACGAAGAAGCCCTGGAGATCATCAAAACGGCGGCAGGACATATCATCACGGTGGGCAAGTACATGAAAGCCCTTTCGGACGATATACCGAAAAAACAGAACGAAATAATCATCAACTGGAAGGAACTGGACGGCTACTCCAAACTTCCCCTGGCCCCGCGGATTCTGGACGCGTACAAAAAAATCAACTATTTTGTGCAGCTTATAACCCTGGCGGTTCAGCTATGACCGTGGACAATCAAACCGGCGCAGTGCCCGCTTCAGAGGCTTTCCGCAGCCTTTACGATGTCATTGTCCGGCTCCGCGGCCCCGGCGGCTGCCCCTGGGACCAGGAACAGACCCCCTTGAGCCTGCGGGGGGACCTTATCGAAGAAACCTACGAATGTGTAGAGGCCATTGACGAAAAAAACCCAGCCCATATCAGGGAAGAACTGGGGGACCTTTACCTTTTAGTAACTATGCTTGCCTACATGCACCAGCAGGAAGAAGCCTTTACCGTTGCGGAGACCCTGGAAGGCATAGCGGAAAAACTTATCCGCCGCCATCCCCATGTGTTCGGGGAAGTTAAAGTACGGGACTCCGCGGAAGTTCTGGAAAACTGGGCGCGGATCAAGGTGGAACAAGAGGGCCGGAAACCCAAGGACAGCGTGCTGGACCAGGTTTCCCGGGGGCTCCCGCCCCTGGACCGGGCCTTTAAGCTGCAAAAAAAGGCCGCCAAAACCGGGTTCGACTGGCCGGATCTGGAGGGGGTAATCGCCAAAATCCGGGAAGAACTGGAGGAAACCAGGGAGGCCCTACCGGGGGCTTTGAAGGGAGACGGCGGGGATGCGGGTAAGGAAATCGCCGGAACGGAGATTCTGGAGGGGGAATTGGGGGACCTTCTCTTTTCTGTGGTGAATCTGTGCCGCTACCTTAAAGTAGACCCCTCGGTGGCCTTACAGCGGACCAATGTCAAATTCGAAAGACGCTTTAAGCATGTAGAAAAAAGGATGAAGGAAAACAGCCGGGAGATGAAGCCGGAAACCCTTGCCGAGATGGACAGGTATTGGGAGGAAGCCAAGCGGGAAGAGCTGCGGCGCTAAACCGCCCTGTTCCCACGGCGTTAATCTTCCGTCAGCCGCTTCTTTCCCCATTCGGGAAGCAGGGCCGCCGGTTCCCCGGCAAGGGCCCCGGTAAAAACAGCGGCGGCGGCGGCGAAAACCTGGTCCAGGATCAGGTCCTCGGCGGCGCTGAAATCCGAAAGCACCCATTCCACAATGCCCTTGCCGCTTCCCGGCGGCCCTCCCTGGCCGGGGGCCCGGTCATCGGGGCGGCCAATGCCAAAGCGGAGCCGCCAAAAACCGTCCGTACCCAGGGAGGCTTTTAGGGAACGCAGCCCGTTGTGCCCGCCCAGGCCGCCGCCGCATTTAAGGGAAACCGTACCCAGCGGAAGCTCCAGTTCGTCATGAACCACCAGGATCGAGGGAACGTCAATCCTGAAAAATGCGGCGGCGGCGGCGGCGGAGTCCCCGGAGGCATTCATAAAGGTTTCGGGCTTAAGAAAATGCAGATTCCGGGGGACAGAAACCCCCATGTCTCCTGCCGCAAGAAGCGCCGTCCCGGCCTGGGCATAGAGACCCTTGAATTTTTTTTGCCACAACAGGGAACCGTAAAACGGAAGGCGCTCCGCAAACAGCCAACCTACATTATGCCGGTTCCGTTCATACTGCCGACCGGGATTCCCCAAAAAAACTACCAGATCAACCATTGTGTACCCCGCAGTCCGGCCTAAACTTGACCCGCAACGGTCCTCCGGGGCCGGAACGCAGCTATAAGTCGGAGCGGGTGGTAATAATCTTTGAAATAAGACCGTAACTTACCGCTTCGCCGGCATTCATCCAGTAGTCCCGGTCCGTATCCCGTTCAACCTGATCGAAGGGGGCGTTTGTTTCATCGGCAATAAGACGATTGATCCTTGCCCGCAGCTTGTCCAGTTCCTTGGCGTGAATTTCGATATCCGTGGCCACCCCCCGGATACCCGAAAGGGGCTGGTGGATCAGATAATGGCTGTTCGGAAGCCCCACCCGCCGTTCCCTGGGACTGGCCAGTTGGATGATTGCCGCGGCGCTGGCCACCAGCCCCATGCCAACGGTCCAAACCGGAGGTTTTACAAAGCGGATCATATCGAAAATTGCGTATCCCGCGTCCGCATCCCCCCCGGGCGAATCAATAAAAATCCGGACCGGCTGATCGCCCATATCCTCAAGCAGCAAAAGCTGCCGGATTGTCCGCTCGGCAAGGTCTTTTTTAATCTCCCCGGAAAGCAAAATAGTCCGGGTTTTAAGCATTTTGGAAAGGAGGGGATCCACACCGGAACCCTTACTGTCTTCTTCGTCCTCGTCTTCTTCTTTGTAAACGGAAGCGAAGCGGGCCGGCAGACGTACACGTTTCATGGCAACAGTGTAGCACATCCATAAAATCGTATAAAGGTCCCCCGGCGGGGGCTCCCAGCAATTCCGAATTCAAAATTCAAAATCTGAAAAGAGACGTAAAAAATCACCGGGGGTCCTGTCGGCTGGAAAAATCCGGGGCCCCCACCCCAGATTCTTTCCACCGACACCCCCGTTACTTGTTTCGCCTCTCTTTTCGCCGGTATCCCCATCGTGAATTACCTTAAACCATAGGGTTTTTCAAGGTAAAAAATGGTCAAATGGCTGCCGGTACGGTTTCATACTG
>JAIRXT010000211.1 GCA_031268125.1 Treponema sp.
CAGTATGAAACCGTACCGGCAGCCATTTGACCATTTTTTACCTTGAAAAACCCTATGGTTTAAGGTAATTCACGATGGGGATACCGGCGAAAAGAGAGGCGAAACAAGTAACGGGGGTGGCGGTGGAAAGAATCTGGGGTGGGGGCCCCGGATTTTTCCAGCCGACAGGACCCCTGGTGATTTTTTACGTCTCTTTTCGGATTTGGAATTTTGAATTCGGAATTGCTGCGTTATCTTTACCGCTTGCAAAAAAAGGGATACCATACGTTATGGAGTGTCTTCTTTCTGCCTTTTTCAACGCGGATACGGCCAAAAAGGCCGGTTGCGGCGAAGGGCCCGGTTCCCGGGATCCTGTAATTACCGGCCTGGGGTACGATTCCCGCAGGGTAAAACCCGGCAACCTCTATTTTGCCCTCCGGGGCCTCCATACCGACGGGCATCGGTACATTGAACAGGCCGTTGCCCGCGGGGCGGCGGCTGTTATTTACGAAGATCCGGCGGTTAAGCAGGATCCCCGGGCCGTGTACCTGCGGGTAAAGGATTCCCGCTTTGCCATGTCCCCCGTTGCCGCTTCGTTTTACGGCTGGCCCTCCCGGCGGATGGCCTGTATCGGCGTAACCGGTACGGAGGGTAAAAGCACCACCGTTTACCTGATCTGGCAGTTCCTCAGGCTCATGGGGAAAAGGGCGGGTTTTTTTTCGACGGTCCTTTCCAGCACGGGGGGCAATGCGGAACCCAACAAGGAGCATCAGACCACCCCGGAGGCCCCGGAGGTTCAGCGGCTCCTCTGGGAGATGGCGGAAGGGGGCGCCGAATATGCGGTGATAGAGGCGAGTTCCCACGGCCTTTCCCCCAAGACAAACCGCCTGGGGGATGTGGAATTTTCCGCTGCGGTGATGACCAACGTAACCCACGAGCATCTTGAATTTCACGGTACCTGGGAACAGTACCGGGACGACAAGACAAACCTGTTCCGGGCCCTGAGGCGGCAGGGCGCCCTGGCCCCCTTCGGGGTGATAAACGCCGATGATCCCAGCGGCCCCCATTTTACCGCCGCGGGGAACGCCAGGATTTTGAAGTTCAGTACCCGGGGCCTTACGGCGGATCTAAGCCTGGGCAGCATTAAGCCGGGTATCGAAGGGAACTGGTACAATGTACTTATATCCCGGACCGGGGAAATCATTGATATTCGGGACCGGCTGCCCGGAGCCTTCAACGCGGGAAACGTCCTGGCCGCCATGCTGGTGGTATCCGAACTGCTCGGCATTCCCGCCGGGGACCTTGCCCCCCTGGCGGCGCATCTGCGGCCCTTAAAGGGCCGGATGACGAGGGTCCCCAACATCCTGGGCATAGATCTACTGGTGGACTACGCCCATACTCCCTCCTCATTCCAGACCGTCCTCCCCCCCCTGCGGGAACGGCTGGACCGGGCGGCCAAGACCCCCGCCGGTACCCGAGGGGATAAAGGGCGGCTTATCTGCGTCTTTGGTTCCGCCGGGGAGCGGGACACCCAAAAACGGCCCTTGCAGGGGAAAATCGCCGCCACTTACGCGGACATTCTGATCCTCTGCGATGAAGACCCCCGGGGGGAAGACTCCGTGATCATCCTTGAAGAAATCGCCTCCGGCTGCCAAAAGGCCAATCCCAACCTGCAGCGGGGACAGGACCTCTTTCTTATCCCGGACCGGCCCGGCGCTATCCGCCAGGCCCTTGCCCTGGCGGACAAGGGGGACACGGTTCTGCTTCTGGGGAAGGGCCACGAAAATTCGATCATCTACGCCGACGGCCCCCATCCCTATGACGAAATCGGGGAGGCTGAAAATGCCGTATGGGAACTGCAGGAGAAAAGGGCCGGAACATTCAAAAACTGGATTTAAGGCGCTCCGCAAAACCGGTTATTTCCTGAAATTTCACTTCCCGGCCGTCATCCAGAATAACCCTGCCGGAAAAACGGCCGCAAATCTGGCAGCGGGCCAAAGAAAAAAACACCAGCCCTGTCCATTCCACCCGTTCCTGATTGGGGATAAACGTCATTTCCAGCCGCCCGTCGTTGCTGGTAAAGCGCCAGGGAAGCAGGCGGTCCGCGGGGTTGATATGAAAAGTTACCTGGTCCAGCTTGTGCAGCTTTCCGTCCACAAAAAAGGCGTTTTCCGTTCCCAGGGAGGCGTCTTCGGAACCGTAGCCCACGCTAAAACTAAGCTGCCGCGATCCGGCGATTCCGCAGCCGGCGGCCCAGAAGCGCAGATCCGACCGGGGACGGGCCCCCCGGCTCCAGTCAAAGATGCCCCAGGCGCTCCCGCGGGCAAAGATCATCTCGGAACTGCCGAACTGCACAACCCCCTCCACGGTGTACCAGGGGGAACGCCGGGAATAACGGAAGGAGTTCTTCTCCCGGCGCCAGGGCACGTGGGTTACCAGGGATTCCGGATCCGCCGGTTCAAAAAGTACCAGTTCCCCCCGCAGGCTGCGATGGTGGCCGAAGAGCGGAAAATCCGCCCGGAGAATTCGTACCCCCCCCTCCATGACGGCAAAATCCAGCCGGTTCTTGCCCCGGACCAGCTTTATCGAACCCCGGGTACTGTCGGCGGGCAGGGAAAAACCGCCCAGCGGAAGGGGCTGAAGGTGGATATGGGTGGAACGTTTCTTGTCTTTAAGGGAAATTACCGAAATACCCAGATAGCCCTGGTAGCCGTCGTCCCGTATCTCCAGCACCAGAAGATGGGTAGAGCTAAACACAATGTAACGGTCGGATTCGGAAATCCGCCGGCGGGGGGCCCAGAGCAAACCCGGATCGTACATAAAACAGGGGGACCGGGACCATCCGAAGTTTCCGGGACGGCCGGTGTCATCCACAACGGGAACCGGGGCGTTTACCTCATTTTGCGGCATGCGTTACTATACTACAAATCGGGGGCCGCGGGGGAAGGGTTTCCCTCTTATAATTCAGAAAAGGGGTAAAAAGGTTGAATATGGCAGATTTTTCAGGCCGGAAGGTCCTTATCATGGGTTTGGGCCGCCACGGAGGCGGGATCGAAAGCGCCAAGTACCTTGCCCGGCACGGGGCGGAACTTACCATTACGGATGTACAGGACGAAAAAACCCTGGCCCCTTCGATCGAAAAGCTGGAAACCGCAACGGAAAGCGCAAAAATCCGCTACGTGCTGGGAAAACACGAAATGGCGGATTTTGAAAAGGCCGATCTGGTAATCAAAAACCCCGGAGTCAGGTCCGATTCCCCCTACCTGCAGGCGGCCCGCCGGGTGGAAACCGACATCTCCCTCTTCCTTGCCCGGTCCCCCGCCCGGCTTATCGCCGTTACCGGCTCCAAGGGCAAGTCCTGCACCGCCTCCGCCCTGTACTGGGTCCTGGCCCAGGTCCGAGCCCCCGCAGGGGCGCCCGGAATGATACCGGCGGTCCTGCCTGCGGAACCGGCCCGGTCCGGCAAGGCGCTTCTGCCGGGCAGGGCATGGCTGGGGGGGAATATCACCGTGTCCCCCTTAAGCTTCCTGGATCGCCTGAGCGCCGATGATGACGTGGTCCTGGAACTGTCCAGTTGGCAGTTGGGGGATCTCCGGGGCCGCCTGAAAGACGGGGAAGAAGGACGCGGAAAACCCCTGCTCAAACCCCGCTGCGCGGTCATCACGGCCATCATGCCGGATCACCAGGATCGCTACCCCGGCATGGAAGCCTACGTTGCCGATAAGCGGGTAATCTACCAGGGCCAGGACCGGGAAGACGCCACCATTGCCGGACGGGATTACTGGGGCCGGAGCTTCCTTGCCGAAAGCCGGGGGCGGCCCCTGAGCTACGGAGCCGGGAAACCGGCGGCAGGGACAAGCGGCGGGTGGCTTGCCGGGCCCGGCTGCGGGCAGGAGGCCGGCTTTGAACCGGAAACCGGCCTGTTCTACGGAGGCACGGGGCAGGGGGCCGTCATCGAGGTACTGCCGGCAAAACTCCAGGTCCCCGGCCGCCACCAGAGGATAAACCTTCTGGCCGCGGCCCTGGCGCTGCTGGACCTGGGCCTCCCTGCCGAATCGGTGCGGGAAGGGCTGGGCTCCTTCCCCGGCATCAAACACCGGCTGGAATTTTTCTACGAAAAACGGGGCGTACGGTTTTACAACGACACCGCGGCCACCATCCCCGAGGCCGCCGCCGCAGCCGCAGCAGCCTTCAAAGGCCGGGGGAGGCTGCTCCTGGTGGCCGGGGGCAGCGATAAGGAACTGAACTTTGAACCCTTCATCGGGGCGGCGGAACAGGCGGCGGAACTGTTTCTCCTTGAGGGAACGGGGAGCAAAAAACTGGCCGTTCTGCTGAAAGACCGGGGCATCCCGTTCCGGGGCCCCTTCGATTCGCTGGACGCGGCGGTCCGCTCCCTCCTGGAACTGGCCCGGCCCTCCGATATCGCCGTCCTCTCCCCCGGCTGCGCCAGCTTCGGCATGTTCGACAACGAATTTGACCGGGGGGACAAATGGAAGGAGGCCGTCAAACGCCTAGCCTAGCCTATTGCGCCGGGAAAAACGGGGGAAAATCGTGGACCTAAGCCTGCTGCGCCTCCGTTCCGCCCTGTTCCGGGAGATTCGGAATTTTTTTGACGAAAGGGGCTACCTGGAAGTGGATACCCCCCTCCTTTCCCCGGACCTAATCCCCGAATCCTGCCTGGAAGTCTTTGAAACCCTGCGGCTCCCCCCCCGGGGAAGCAGGCGGAAGGAACAGCCCTACTGGCTCATTCCCTCCCCGGAGATCTGGATGAAAAAACTCCTCGCCGGGCTGGGCGGCGCTTTGGCCCCCCGGGACCGCGCCCCGGCGGGGATCTACCAGATCTGCCGTTGTTTCCGCAACGGCGAGTCCTCCGGCCGCCACCACAGCCCGGAATTCACCATGCTGGAATACTACAGCCTGGGCAAAAATTACCGGGATTCCGCCGGCATAACGGAAGACCTCTTTACCCGGATCCTGGCGTTGGCCGGAAATCCGGCCCTCCGCCCGCCCTTTGAACGGATCTCCATCGCCGGGGCATTCAGCCGCTGGGCGGGCTTCGACCTGTACCGGGCCGCATCCCTGCCCGGCGGCCTGGAGGCAGAGGCCCGGCGGCTGGGCCTGAATCCCGCCCCCGGGCTGGACCGGGGCGTCCTGTACGATCTTATCTTTGTTGACAGGGTGGAACCCGCGCTGCCCCGGGATCACCCCGTGCTCCTCACCGATTACCCCGCCTTTGTACCCTGCCTGGCAAAGAAAAACACCGGCAGCGGCGCCGTTACCGGCGGCGCCGCAACGGTGGAACGCTGGGAACTCTACGCCCGGGGGATAGAACTGGCCAACTGCTACACGGAAGAAACCGATCCCCGGGCGGTACGGGAATTCTTCCGCACCGAAACGGCGGCCAGGGAACAATCCGCCCTCGTAAAACACCGGGTAGACGAGGAGTACTGGAAGCTATTCGTCCCCTGCGGCGAAGAAAACGCGCCCGGCCCCGCGGGCTTCCCCCCCTGTTCCGGCGCGGCCCTGGGGCTGGACCGGCTGCTGATGGTCCTCACCGGGGCCCCAACGATTGACGGGGTACTGCCGTTCCCCATGGAATAGGCCGCAAACCCGCCCGCCGACAATTCTCATTTTAACCATTCCAAAACGAAAAGGCGCCGGTTAAATTCTCCTGGGGTCCTGTCAGGGGAAAAACAGGGGCCCCTCCCCCTCTTTTTTCCCCTGACACCCCGCCCGGCTTTTGCAGGGCACCTTTTCATCCTTTCCCAAACTGAGAATTGCTGGTTGTCTAAGGGAGTTTAAGGTAAAAAATGGTCAAATGGCTGTAGGTACGGTTTTATACTGCTGCCGGTACCATTGACCATTTTTTAGGTTGAACGGGCATTTTTTTGAATTCGGAATTGCTGCCCGCCCGCGCTCTAATTCAGCACCGTTGCGGTTCCCCGGCGGTCAAAAACCATCCTAAAACTGGGGAGCAGGGGGACGGGGGTATCCACCAGGACTTCCCCGGCAAAACGGTAGGCCACGCTCCCCATGCGGAGAACCTCGTCAAACAGGTCCCGCGGCATGTTGATAAAATTCATTATCAAAAGCAGCCTGGCCTCCGCGGAACCCCGGGCCGGCACTTCCAGCAGGTCCCGCTTCTTCCCGTCCGCCCAAAAGCGGCCCCCGCCGTACAACTCGTAACCAAAGGACGAAAGAGTTACGGGAAAAACGTTGGGATTCTCCACCCGCAGATCAACCCTAAAGCGGGTATTTACCAGATCATCTTTCAGAACGGCAATGGACGTAATGGTAAAATTCGGCTCCCGTATCCGGGGAAAATCCGCCGCCGCCGCCAGTCCGCCCCCCGCCAGAATCACGGTCAGGACGGAACGGTACTCGTCAAAATCCCCGCCGTCTTCCGGCAGATCAAAATCCAGACGAAACAGGCCCCCCTCACCCCGTGAAAGAAACGGAGCCAGTTCCGCCCCGTTAAGCAGGAACTCCCAGTCCCGAATCTCCGCCGCCCCCGCTTCCCGGGCAGCCTGGTTTTCTTCCCGCAGCGTATAGTACAGGGACACCCGGCCCGGATTTTCGGCCTCCGCCCTGTCAAAATTCAACGAATAACGGGGCAGCTCCGGCGGAGCCTCCCGGACCGGCGGAACCGCGCTTGTGCAGGAAGTCCCCAGCCGCAAACA
>JAIRXT010000063.1 GCA_031268125.1 Treponema sp.
CACGAAATTTTCGATACGCGGCTTATAAAGCTGAATTTGGAAAGCAGCGGCAAAGACGCGGCGTTTTTCGAGCTTATTGATACAATTGCAGATGTTTATCCCGATATTGACCGGGAAAAAATGGACAATGTAATACAGGAGCGGGAAAAAAAGCTCAACACCTTTGTGGCTTCCGGTACTGCCATACCCCACGGATATTATCCGGGGCTGGACAGGACGGTGGGGGCCATCGGTATTTCCAAAACCGGGATCGATTACGATGCCGCCGAACCGGTTTATGTGATCTTTATGATCATAATGGGAAATTCTTCACAGGAAAACCATTTGAGCGTTTTAAGCCGGATTTTATCGTTGATTGAATCCGGGGCGCTGGACCGCATGGCGGCCGCGCAGAGTGTCAGGGAAGTCCACGATCTGTTGTCCCGGTTTAACTAGAGTCTGTCCATAATGTAGACACATTATGGACAGACATCCTTAAAAAACTAGTTTAAAAAACTGAATTTACGGAAAGGAGAATAGTATGACTATTTTGCAGATGCTTCAGCAGAGTGCAATTTTGACGGTTCTTGGCATGACGGTTGTTTTTGTTTTTTTGTGGATCATGATACTTTGTGTAAACGGAACGGGGAAACTTATCCGCCGGATGGGCATGGACAAGGATATTCAGGAATCGCAGAAAAGCCCGCCTAAAAAAGCCGGGGCGGTAACGCCGGAAGTCGTATCCGCCATATCGGCGGCGGTAACGGAGTTCAGGAAGGGGGAGTAGCGGTTTCCGGCAATTCCGAATTCAAAATTCCAAATCCGAAAAGAGACGTTAAAAATTATCAGGGGTCCTGTCGGCTGGAAAAATCCGGGGCCCCTACCCCAGATTCTTTCCACTTTTCGCTTTCGCGAAACTGGACCCCTCACCGCATGTTTCCCCTCTCTTTTCGCCGGTATCCTCATCGTGAATTACCTTATGCCAAGGGTTTTTCAAGGTAAAAAATGGTCAAATGGCTGCAGATACGGTTTTATATTGCTGCCGGTACCATTGACCATTTTTAGGTTGAACTGTCATTTTTTTGAATTCGGAATTGCTGCTTTGCTAATCCGTGGACTTCCCGGCGCCCCGCGGCTATAGTGGTTGTACTATGCCACAGACAGACCGCCCCGAGCCTTATGTCCCCCGGCTGGGTATTGTTTACCCGGATTCCCCCGATGCCCACATGGAGACGCGGAAGGGGGAACGGGTAAACGAACTTGTCGTAGACGAACACTACCCCTTCCTTGACAGATCTTTTGGATTCAGGTTTTGGAGCGCCCTCCTCTATCTGGGCATCTTTGTCCTGGTTTTTACCGTATCTCCCATCCGCTTTGGTCTCAGGATTGAAGGGAGGAAGATCCTGAAAAAGTACCGCGGGCTTCTGCGGGACGGGGCCATGACCGTATCGAACCACACCCTGCGCTGGGACCTGCTCATGGTTCTGCAGGCGGTTCGCTTTAGGCGGCTCTATTTCCCCGCATGGAAGGAAAACCTTGCCGGCCCCGACAAGGACCTTATCCGGCTGGCGGGCGGCATCCCCGTTCCTTCCTCTGTCCACGCCATGAAAAAATTCAACCAGGCCTTTGACGAACTCCGCCGGAAGAAGAAGTGGGTCCACGTATTTCCTGAGGGGAGCAACTGGCACTACTACCACTTTATCCGGCCCTTTAAGAAGGGCATGTTTACTATGGCTTACAACTACAATCTTCCCGTCATCCCTATGGCCTTTTCCTACCGGGAACCCACGGGGCTGTACCGGCTGTTCAAAAAGGGCTATCCCCTGATAACCTTACGCATCGGGGAGCCTATTTTACCCGACCGTTCCAAGCCCCGCAGGGAGGCGGCAGCCCTCCTCCGGGCCCAGACCCACCGCCGGATCGTTGAGCTTGCCGGCCTTAACGCCAACCCTTTTCCCTGTGAGGGGGATTGATTATACTAAAATCCGGTGGAGATTACCTTGAAACGATCCTGTTTGATCTTTATGTCTCTTTGCTGTTTGGTCCTGCTTGCCGTTGCCCCCGTTTCCGCCCAGAGGTCAAAGACGACCATAAAACTTTCGTCCCTGGTCCCTGAACGGACGCCCTGGGGGGATTTGCTGAACCGTATGTCCGCCGAATGGTACCAGGCCACCAACGGCGAGGTTGAACTGGTGATCAGCTACGGTCAAAGGTTCAGCGAGGGGGACCTGCTCAGGCAGCTCAACCTTAACCAGATTCAGGCGGCCATGCTGAGTACCTTCGGCTTAAAACTGATCGTGCCGGAGATAATGACCTTAAGCTGTCCCTTCCTGATCAGGAACAACGAGGAACTGGACCTTGTGCTGAACCGGCTGAAGCCCGATCTTGAACAAAAGATCAGCGGCCGGGGGTATTTTACCCTGGCCTGGTCCAAGGTGGGGTGGGTCCGCTTCTTTTCCAAAAACCCCGTGTTCGTTCCCGCCGATCTGAAGAATCAGAAACTGGGGACCAGTGAGACGGAACCCGAGTTGATGGACGCCTTTAGGGCTATGGGTTATCAGATGGTGCCGGTAGCGATGAATCAGATACTGGTCAGTTTGTCCGGCGGGCAGATCGACGCGGTGTACCAAAGTCCGGTGAATGCGGGGGGGCTGCAAATATTCGGCAGGGCGAAAAACATGGCCTCTATCCCGGTGGCGCCCTTTATGGGGGCCATTGTCATGAACCGCCGGGCCTGGCGCAGTATCCCCGAAAAGTACCGGGACGAATTGATGCGCATTACCAGGCGGGTGGAGGCGGAACTTGACGCGTCGGTCCAGGCTTTTGAGGCGGAGATTATCCAAAGTTTTACGGAATACGGCCTGGTGATCAACGAGGTAAGCCCCGAACAGGCCCGGCTTTGGTATGCCGATACGGATCGGGCCCTGCCTTCCCTGACAAAAGACGGGGTTTTTGACGCGGATATGTACAACCGCATCAACACCCTGCTGGCGGCCCGCCGCGGTGGGCGCTGAAATGGCGGCAAAACGCGGGGCGGACGGGAGGCCCCTTCTTTGGAAAATTGAGGAGATAATCTGCGGCCTTTCCCTGCTCCTGCTGACGGTGATTCCCCTGGCAGATGTTCTGTTACGCCTGGCGTTTCGATCCCGCTTTCCCGCGGCCCCGGTCCTGACCGCCCATCTGCTTTTGACCCTGGGCCTCCTGTCCGGCATGATCACCACCCGCAACGGGGACCATCTTTCCATCGGCCTTATCCATTACCTAAAAAACGAAAACGTTAAAAAGGGCCTTGCTGCGGCGGCGGCCCTGGTGTCCGCCTTCTTTGCGGTCATCTTTGGCTGGTGTTCCGCGTCCTTTATCAGGGTGGGCCTTTACCCCGTGCAGATGGTAGGTTTTATTCCCGACCGGGTCTTCGCCCTGGTTATGCCCCTGGGCTACGGGGTTATCGCTTTCCGCTTCGCCCGGCAGGCCCGGGCCTCCGGCGCAAAGGCCGTCCTCTGCGCGGCGGCGGTGCTGCTGGGGACCGTCTGTTCCCTGCCGGCCATCCTTAAATTTATCTGGGGCATAAACCTTCCCGATGCTGCCTGGGATCTCAGCGATTCGTTCAGCCTTGCCGCAGGATGGCTGCGCCTGCCGGCGGTGGTATTCCTGGCAGCCGCCGCATTAATGGGTACGCCGCTTTTCATCGTTATCGGCGGGGTTGCTATGGTGCTTATCCAGGGCAACTGGGGGGAAATAGATATTGTAGCCGGCCAAATTTACAACGCCCTTACCCAAAACAACCTTATTGCCATTCCCCTGTTTACCCTGGCGGGCTTTATCCTTTCCGCCAGCAGGGCGGGGGAACGGCTGGTGGAAGCCTTTAAGAGCTTTTTCGGCTGGATTCCCGGCGGCATGATCATCGTTACGGTGGTTCTCTGCGCGTTTTTTACTTCCTTCACCGGGGCCTCCGGGGTAACTATCCTTGCTATGGGGGGGATTCTCCTTACGGTTCTCAAGGACTACCCCCAGCGGTTCGCCATCGGACTCCTTACCGCCTCGGGAAGCATCGGCCTTTTGTTTCCCCCCAGCCTTCCCATTCTGCTGGTAGGGGCTGCCACCCGGACCAATACGGCCCACCTTTTCCTGGGGGGCATACTTCCCGGCCTGGTTCTTGTGGCGGCAACGATTATCTTTGGCATTGGGGTTTCGGTAAAGACAAAGATCCCCGTTACCCCCTTCAGCCTTAAAAGGGCGGCTCTGGGATTTAAGGGCTCCTGCGCGGAAATTCTGCTTCCCCTTTTCCTGATGGCCGCCTACTTTGGGGGGCTTTTCTTCCTGGTGGAACTGGGGGCCGCGGCGGTAGCCTACGTGTTCATCGTCGAGGTTTTTATCAACAAAGAAATTACCCTGCGGGAGATGGGGGCCGTCTTCGCCAAGGCAATTCCCATCATCGGCGGCATCCTGTCCATTCTTGCACTGGCCCAGGCCCTGTCCTACTACATTGTCGATTCCCGTGCTCCCGAATACTTTGCCGCCTGGATGGAGAACACGATCAACTCCCGGTGGGTATTCCTGTTGATCCTCAATCTGGCCCTCCTCTTGACCGGCTGCCTTATCGACATATTTTCCGCCATCATGATTATTTTGCCCCTGATCGCCCCCCTGGGGGAGATCTACGGCATCTCCCCGGTGCATCTTGGGATCATCTTTCTTATCAACATGGAGGCGGGTTTTCTTACCCCGCCGGTGGGGCTTAACCTGTTCCTGGCCAGTTACCGTTTTGAAAAACCCTTTACGACAATATCCCGGAACGTCCTTCCCTTCCTGATCATACAGTTAGCGGTGGTTCTTATCGTTACCTACGTGCCCCAGTTGTCGCTGTTTCTTACCCGGTTCTACTGAACAAACAGGGAGCGGAAAGATTCCCAGGTACGGGCGTTTATTTTGAAGTAATCCATGCCCGCCGCCCCGGCTCCGGCCCCGTCGGTATCGTCCCGGTCGCCGGCCACCAGGATGCGCTGCGGGGGGCAGCCCAGATCCCGGGCAATGTGCAGGAAGGGGGCGGCCGCGGGTTTTTGCGCCCCAAAATCTTCCGGGCCGTAAAGCCGTCCCAGGGGACCCGGTTCCAGCCCCAGGGCCGTAAAACGTTCCGCCGTCATGGGGTAATCCGAATATACGGCGAAGGGTATTTTCCCACCCCGCCGGTTACGGCCGGAAGTAAGGGCCGCCAGCAGTTCCGCCGCCCCCGGCCGGGGGCGGTAATGTTTTTTCAGGGTGCGGATCATGAGGGGCATATAGGCTTCAAAGTACCAGCGCCGGGCGGAAAACGCGGAGCGGCGGGTTTGTTTCGACAGTTCCCCAAAGAACGCACGGTAGTAAGATTCCGCCGAATCGTAAACCCGCCCGGCAAAGAGTCTCCGCACATGCCGCTCCGCCCGCATCAGGGGAGCGTCGAAGGGACGGCCCAGAATAAGGCGGAGGGCGATGTTTTTCGAATCGTACAGGGTCCCGTCCAGATCAAAAATAAGCGCCTGGGGTTCGCCGTCAATTGCGTCCGGCGGCAAAGCGGCCGGAGGCCGCGGGGCAGCTACTTCTTTACTAATGGCTCAAACATCTCCTGGCGGTTGGCATCCAGCATGAGCAAATTCAGTTTGAACTGTCCGTCACGGTAGCCCTTGTCGATACAGGCGGCCTTGAACTGCTCAAATGAATCCTTGACCAGCAGGGAGGTGTCCGGGGCTTTGACACGGTTTGAAGTCCGCTTGGATTCGTATTCGGTGTTGTATTCCTGAAGCCGGGTGTCCACGGCTCTGCTGAACTCCTCCGCCCGATCCGTGGAAATAGTCTGATCGATAAACTCGTAGTAGAAGCGGTAGTTGGATTTTTGGGGGTTGGCAAATCCCACAAAAAAACTAATGGGAAGCCC
>JAIRXT010000070.1 GCA_031268125.1 Treponema sp.
GCTCCACGCCACGGGGGTGGCGGTAAACCGTATTCCCCTGACCCCCCATGTGCTGTTTGAGGAATTCAAAAAGGCGGGACTGCTGTAATGTACGATATTGAAGCGCTCTACGAGGCGGAGTCGGCGGATCACGCCGTGGAACTTTTGAAGGCCCACCCCCAGGCCCGCATTATCGCCGGGGGTAGCGACGTGCTTATCGGGATTCGCGAAGGGAAGCTGGCAGGCTGTACGCTGGTGAGTATCCAGACCCTGGACGAACTGCGGGGGGTCTCCCTGGAACCGGACGGGACCCTGCGCATCGGCCCGGTAACCAGTTTTTCCCATATCGCCGCTGACAGGCTGATACAAAAGTATATACCGGTGCTGGCGGAGGCGGTGGAAACCATCGGCGGGCCCCAGCTCCGCAACATCGGTACCATCGGAGGGAATGTCTGCAACGGCGTTACCTCGGCGGACAGCGCCTCCACGCTGACGGCCTGGGAGGCGGTGATGGAATACCAGGGCCCCTCGGGGCTGCGGCGTGTTCCGGTACGGGAACACTACGCAGGGCCGGGGAAAACCAGCCTGGCCCCGGCAGAGATTCTGCGGGGTATCCTTATTCCGCGGAAAAGCTACGAAGGCTGTTACGGCCGGTATATAAAATACGCCATGCGGAACGCCCTGGACATTGCCACGCTGGGCTGTTCGGCGAATGTACGGCTTTCGGAAGACCGCAGCACTATCGAGCGGATGCGGATCGCCTACGGGGTGGCCGGGCCGGTTCCCATGCGGGCCCCCAGCGCCGAGGAGGCCGCCCGGGGCAGGCCGGTAAGCGAAGCAACTATTGACGCCGCGGCAAAGGCCGCCCTGGCGGATGTGAACCCCCGGACCAGTTGGCGGGCGGCCAGGGAATTCCGCCTGCACCTGGTGGAAGAACTGGCCCGGCGGACCATTCGGGAATCGATTCAGATGGCAGGAGGCAGGTTATGATGCGAAAAACAGTGCGCTGTACCATAAACGGCCGGCCCGCAGAAACCGTGGTGGATGTGCGGGCCTCCCTGACAGATATGCTGCGGAACGAATACCGGCTGACCAGCGTAAAAAAAGGCTGCGAGGTAGGGGAATGCGGGGCCTGCAACGTCATTATCAACGGGGAGTGTTTTAATTCCTGTATCTACCTGGCAGTCTGGGCGGACGGCAAGAACATTACTACTACCGAAGGACTCATCAGCGCCAGCGGGGAACTTTCCGCCATACAGCAGGCCTTTATCGACGAGGGGGCCGTCCAGTGCGGCTTTTGCACCCCCGGTTTTTTAATGAGCGCCGCCGAACTTATCAACACGGGCCGGGAGTATTCCGATGACGAACTGCGGAAACGCCTTTCCGGCCACCTGTGCCGCTGCACCGGCTACGAGAACATCTTTAAGGCAGTACGAAAAATCATCGCCAAACGCTCCAGGACGCCGGTGTAACAGTATAATGAGAATTGCCGGGCCAGCTTCCTGGTGAAGATACCGTTTTTGGGGTATAATAGACTTATGCATGAAACCACCCCCCTCTTTCTCATAGACGCCTATGGCCTTATTTACCGCTCCTACTTTGCGTTTATGTCCCATCCGCTACGGAACAGCCGGGGGCGTAATGTCTCTGTCCTGGTGGGATTTACCCGGACTCTGCTTAGTCTTATAGATGAAGGGGGCCTTGGGGCCCCCGAGGCAATGGAGAAAGGTTTTTGCCTGGCGGCGGCCTTCGATTCCCGTACCCCGACGTTCCGGCATAAACTTTACGACAAGTACAAGGCCAACCGGGAAAAGGCCCCGGAGGATCTGCATGATCAGGTGCCGCTGGTAGAGGAACTGCTGGAGGCCCTGGGGATACGGGCGCTGCGGGCGGACGGTTACGAGGCGGACGACATTATCGCTACGCTGGCCGGGATGTGCCGGAAGGAAAAACGGCCTTGTTATATTGTTTCCAGCGACAAAGACCTGCTCCAGTTGGTGGGGGAGGGAACCTGGGAACTGCGGCCCCGTAAATCACCGGGCGCAGGCGGCCCGGCCTACGAGTTGGTGGGTCCCGGCGAAGTTAAGACCGAGTGGGGGGTAAACGCCGATAGGATTCTGGATCTGCTCTCCCTGACGGGGGACAGTTCCGACAATGTTCCGGGGGTAAAGGGCATCGGGGAAAAGACGGCCGCCAAGCTCATGGCCCGTTACGGGTCCCTGGACGAAATCTACAAAAACATTGCCGCCGTAGAAGGGAGCGTTGGGAAGAAGCTGGCGGAAGGGCGGGAAAGCGCTTACTTTTCCAAAAAACTTATTACCCTGGACGATAAGGTTCCCCTTTCCGTCAAACGTATTGACGAATTTTTCGCCGGGAATCTGGATCGCCCCGCCGGCGCAAAGGTCCTGTTCCGGGAGGGGGTTCTGCAGATGGCCCGCAAACTGGACCGGAATGTGGCGGGCGAAGGGTCCCCCGGATCGGAGGCCCCCGATCCGGGGGAAGCTGCTTCTCCGGCGCAGGATTCCCCAGAGCTTCAGGACCCCGCCCCGGCGTTTGTCCAGGTTCTCCGGCCGGAGAGCCGGCCGGTTCCCGCCGAACTGCGGGGGCCCGGGACCTACACGGCGATTCCGGGTTTGGCGGAACTTAAAACCCTGCTTGCCGCCGGGAAGAAGCAGGGGCTTTTAGCCCTGGATTTTGAAACCGATTCCCTTGATGCCTGGAATGCCCAGCCCATCGGGATTTCCCTGGCCCTAAAACCCAGGGAGGCGTTCTACGTGCCGGTGGCCCCCCACCAGGGTATTCACAGCCAGGAAGACGGGCCCGCCCCCTTCCTGGACCCGGAGAAGGTACGGGCCCTCCTGGCCCCTCTGCTGGGGGATGAGAAGATGACCATTGCGGCCCACAACGCCAAATTCGATTACAAGGTAAGCCGGGGCTGGGGCATCCCGCGGTGGAACTGCAAGATTTGGGACACAATGGTTGCCGCCTGGCTGGTGGACCCGGAACGGAACAACTATTCCCTGGATTCCCTTTCGGCCTATTATCTGGACTACCACGATGCCGTGGCTTACAACGATGTGGTTCCCAAAGGCAGCGCCTTTGACGCCGTACCGCTGGAGACGGCAACCCGCTATTCCGCCGAAGATGTGGACCTGTGTTTACGGATGCGGCAATACCTGATGCCCGCCCTCCAGGAGGGGGAGGCCCTGAAACTTTTCGACAAGCTGGAAATGCCCCTGCTCCCCATTCTTGCGGAGATGGAGGGGGAGGGCATCAAGATTGAACCGAAGGTTCTCAAAGACTACGGCGTGGAGATGGGAACAGAACTGGCCCAGGTGGAACAGAAAACCTACCATCTGGTGGGGCATGAATTTAACCTGAATTCCCCCAAACAGCTCCAGGAAATACTTTTTACCGAGCGGCAGCTTAAGCCCGGTAAAAAGACAAAGACCGGCTATTCCACCGATATGGCGGTACTGGAAGAACTGGCCCGGGAGGACCCGGTCCCCGCCCTTATCCTGCGGCACCGGACACTGTCAAAGCTCAAATCTACCTACGTGGACGCCCTGGTGGACCAGGCGGATTCCCAGGGCAGGCTCCATACCAATTTTATGCAGACCGGCACCGCCACCGGGCGGCTTTCCAGCAAGGAGCCCAATCTGCAAAACATTCCAATCCGGGATGAGGAAGGCCGCCGGATCCGGGAGGCATTCGTGGCCCGGCCGGGGAATCTCCTTATCAGCGCGGACTACAGCCAGATAGAGCTGGTGATTCTGGCCCATCTTTCCGGGGATGAAAACCTGGTTTCCAGTTTCCGCGAAGGCAAAGATGTTCACGCCCGTACCGCCGCCCTTATCTTTGGTATGGATGAAGACCAGGTGGACGGCGGCCGGCGGAGGATCGCCAAGACCATCAATTTTGGGGTTATGTACGGGATGAGCGCCTTCCGCCTGGCCAACGAACTCAACATTACCCGTACCGAGGCGGCGGCATTTATCGACGCCTATTTTAAGACCTACTCCGGGGTCAGCCGCTTTATCAACGAGCTTATCGATAAGACCGGGCGGACCGGCTATGCCTCTACCATCCTGGGAAGGCGGCGCTACATTCCGGCGATTAACTCCCGGAACAAGACCGAAAAGGCCGCTGCGGAACGGGTGGCGGTAAATACCCCCATCCAGGGATCGGCGGCGGACATCGTTAAAACCGCCATGCTCAAGGTGGACCAGGCTCTGGGGGCCGCAAAAAGCCCCGCAAAGCTGCTGCTCCAGGTTCATGACGAACTTATCCTGGAATGCCCCAAAGCGGAGGCCCCGGCCGCCGCGGAACTGGTGCGGAAGGTCATGGAGGGGGCCGCTTCCCTTTCAATCCCCCTGCGGGTAAGCGTGGAAACCGGCAGACGGTGGGGGGATTTCCACTGATGCCCCAGGGTTCTACAGCCCCAGTGTTATGTGGCAGCGGCGGCATTGCGGGCATTTGCCTTTTTTCCCCGGGAGCTTCTGTTGATGGATATTAGGGATCGTCCCTATTTTATTGCCCGGCTCGTTTCCTGGCACGAAGAAGATCATCACGATCGGATTCTCAGCGCCATAGATAAACTGGGCAAGGAACATTGGGATTATGAGATCGCCGGTTACTATGCCAGGGCGCTGAACAATCTGGAGCGTTACAAAGACGCCCTGGACATTCTTCTTGATTACAAAGAAGAAGGCAAAAGCGACGGCCTCTGGTATTTCCGCGTCGGTTATTCTTTGTATTATTTGAGCCGCGAATCGGAGGCGGCGGAATTTTTTCTCAAGGCCATCGAATTTGGGGATGATGACGACAGTACCCGGCTTCTGCTGCAGGCAAGCATTGAGGAGGCGGACCTCCGCCAGAAACACGGCGGCAGAGAATACCGCCCGGAACTCTATTCCGGGGACGAACTTTTAGCCCTGGAAGCCCACATCGAAAAATATTTCGGCTCCTATCAAAATGTGTACCACGAAATTGAATCCCCGGATATTCATGTCGATATTGCGGTTATTGAACCCTGCCCGCAGCGGAACTATTATGTGCTGGTAACTATGGGCATGGGGGCCCACCGGATGAATGTTCCCCCCGGTTCGCAGGGCCAGGACCGGGCGGAACTTATGGTCTGCCTGCCCCCGGAGTGGAACCTGGACAGCCTGGACGATGAAAAGTGGTATTGGCCCCTGCGCTGGCTCAAAATCCTGGCCCGGCTTCCCATCAACGACAACACCTGGCTTGGCTGGGGCCACACCATCCCTAACGGCGAGCCCTTCGCAAACAACACCAGGCTCTGCACCATTTTGCTGCTCAATCCCGGAGCCTTTGGGAAGGAATCGGCCTTTTGTACCCTTCCAAACGGGGACCGGATAAATTTCTACCAGATGATTCCCCTTTATGACGAAGAAACCCAGTTCAAAATAAAAAACAACGCCCAGATTTTCCTGCGTTTCCTGGATCACGAAGCCCTGGAGTACGTGCAGATTGACCGGGAAAACATCTGCGACGATATCATCACGTTTTAGGGTTTACACAGGGGACCTGCGGCGGCAATGCTCATGTTAGGAAGAGATGAAAAGACGCCCCGCAAAGGCCGGCTAAACTTGACCCGTATCGTGTACCCGGGGCCGGAAAAAGGCCGGAAAAACATGGCGCCACAGGCGCCCTGGAATTCCCCGCCGGCGGCATATTGCCGAGCGTATGAAAATAGCGAAGGCGGGTTCTACATGCGTTTTTCCGGGAGCTATCCCTGCCCGCTGTATGTTGTGGATCAAGTTTAGACCCGATGCCTTTTCGTTTTGGATTGATTAAAATGAGAATTGCTGTCGCAGGGCAACGGCAGGTATCGTTGGTATAAAGGCTGGTTGAACACAACAAAGTGAACTGGCGGGGGAGCCAAAGGACAGGGGAGGACACTTGACCGAAGCCTTGCGCCGTAAAAGCTTTATGCAAAAACCCCTGGTTTACTGGCGCAAGGCAAGCGGGGCCTCCCCTGTCCTTTGGCTCCCCCGCAGGATCGATGTTAGAAAAGTTCAACAGACCTTTATACACTTGTTCACGAGTAAATGCCGATGCCCTGGGCGCTGCCTGTTCGTGTAATTGACAAAATAGCCTAGTTATTATATACAAATACTCGGAGGCATAATGTTATGAGTAAAAAGTTTCAAACCGTCGGAAGCCTGCTGCGTCCCAAAGAACTGCTGCACTTTAAAAGCCAAATTGAACACAGCGGCAAAATCACCTACCCGTTTTATAAAGACTTTGCGGGCTACGAGGAATGTGAACTTGAAGCGACAAAGGAAGTTATAAAAAAAGAGCTTGCCCACGATCTTGAAATTATAACCGACGGTGAATTTTCCAGGTCCCTTTGGCATCTGGATTTTGTCTGGGGCTTGAAAGGCATCGCCAGATACATAGCCGAACATGGATATTTTTTCCGCGACAAAGATCTGACGCAGAAATATGAAACACGGAAAGATATCGGTTTAAGAATAACCGGCGAACTTGGCGGTAAAAATCACCACTTTATCGAAATTTTTAAGCGGTTAAAATCCCTGGCCGGCGGCAGGAAGACGAAATTTTGCGTTCCATCGCCTTCGCATATATACGGGGAACTTTCGTGGTCGGATAACATCGGCGGCAGGGATTCTGTTTATGCTTCGCCGCAGGAATTAAAAACAGGATTAATCCGCGCCTACGAAGAGTTTATCGAAGACTATGCCGCCGCCGGCGGGGAGATACTTCAATTTGATGACTGCCTGTGGGAAATTTTTGCGGACGACAACCCGAATTCCCCTTACACCGGGGAAAATATCAATCAGGAGACGGTTAAAGCCCTGGCATCTGAATTTATCAGCATAAACAACTCGCTGATTGATTTTGGCCACAGACTGGGGCTGAAAATGTGGACGCATAACTGCCGCGGCAATTATGATTCACGGAACATGGGCGGCGGTTCGTATATTAAAATTGCCGAATTATTCTTAAAACAGTTAAACTACGACCGTTTCTTTCTTGAATGGGATGATGAAAGGGCCGGTTCACTGGACGCGCTTGCCGTATTCAAGGATAAACCCAAAACCGAAATTGTGCTTGGCCTGCTTTCCAGCAAAACAAATACACTGGACGATGAAGCCCGCGTGGTAAGAATGCTGGACGAGGCATGCAAAATAATTGGCAAGGACCGCCTGCTCCTTTCGCATCAATGCGGTTTTGCTTCCTGTGACGGCGGCAACGAATTGACCGAAGATGAACAGTGGGCAAAAATTGATCAGGGGCAGCGCATAGCCCTGCGCTATTGGGGAATATAGAGCCTGTTGCAAAACCCGGCTGGTTTCGCACCGGAAACCTTTCCCAAAACCGGCCGGTTTAAAGAGCGCCGAAACAAGTAACGGGGGTCCAGTTTAGCGGGGAATCAGGGGGTGGCCAGGGAATCCCTGCGTTCTGCCCGGCGGAGGATCATTTCCCCGGCGATGCTGACGGCGATTTCCTCCGGGGTTTCGGAGCGGATTTTGAGGCCGATGGGAGCGTTCATGGCGGCAAGTTTTTCTTCGCCTACGCCTTCGGACCGGAGATGCTGCTTAACAGCGGCGACTTTTCCTTTGCTGCCGATAACTCCAAGGTAGGCGCAGTCTTTTTGTATGACCTGCCGTAATACGGGAATGTCGAAGGCGTGGGTAACGATGACGACATAATCGCCGGGACCGATTTCTATATGCCGGAAAACGGCGTGGTAGTCGCCGGCGATGAGGCGGCAGGCGGTGGGGAACAGTTCGGGCTGTACGAATTCTTCCCGGTTGTCGAAGATGACGCAGCGGAAACCCACCGTGCTAAGAACCGGCTCCAGGGCCTGGGCCACATGCCCCCCGCCGAAGATGATGACCTTCCCCGCAAAATTGACCGGTTCGCCGTAGAGGCGCCGTTCTCCGGTTTTAAGGAAAACCGGTTTGCCCCGCGCCAGGGTTTTTATTTCGTCCCGGCTAAGTTCCATGCCGGTAAAGGGCATGCCCGCGGTATAGGGGGCCATGATCCGGACGGCGGGGCTGCTGAGGTCCATAAAAAGCCAGGTGTCCGAATCCTGTTCCAAGCGCCGCAGCAAGTCCCTCATAAGACACATGATCTGCCGGTCCCCGCCGGGGATAAACTGGAAATAGACTTCCAGGTCCCCGCCGCAGAGCATACCTAAATCTTCCTCATCGTTGGGGTGCAGGTGGTAGCTTTTGCACTGCGATGTTTGAAGGGTCAAAAGTTCCCGGGCCGCCTGCAAAGCCCGGTATTCCAGGGTTCCGCCGCCGATAGTACCGCAAATTCTGCCTTCCTTACCGGCCAGCATGTGGGCCCCCGCACTGCGGGGGCTGGAACCTGCCTCCGTAATAATCGTAGCCAGTACGGTGTCTTCACCGGTCCCGGCGGCATTCAAAACGGCGGTAAAAAGTTCTTTTAATTTCATGTATCTATCCCAACCCTTGATTAGGCTGCTACGGTATAGGGTAGTGTAACATGGTGGAAAATATGTATACAGCGCTTGTGATAACGGTAAGCGATAAGGCTTTTACGGGGGACCGGGTGGATACCGCCGGTCCCGCGGTACGGACCCTGCTGGAGGGCGCCGGTTTCAAGGTGTTACCCGCCATCGTAGTCCCCGATGAAGATGCGCGGATCCGGGAAGTTTTGATCCGGGGCGCCGATGAAGATAAGGCCGGCCTTATTCTGACCGTGGGGGGGACGGGGCTGGCCCCCCGGGACCTGACCCCGGAGGCCGCAGCGGCGGTCTGTGAACGGATGGTCCCCGGCATTGCCGAAGTTATGCGCCGGGAGAGCGCCGCCATAACCCGGCGGGCCATACTTTCCCGCGGTATTGCCGGAATCCGGGGCCGGAGCCTTATCGTGAATCTGCCGGGCAGTGAAAAGGGGGCGGTGGAGAATCTGCGGACCGTGCTGGACACGCTGGGACACGGCCTGGAGACGCTGCTGGGGACCGGCGGCGACTGCGGCGGCCGGCCGGATATTCACCAAACGGAACTGACGCACGGGGCGGGCATGGTAGACGTGGGCGAAAAACCCAATACCCGCCGGGAGGCCCTTGCCCAGGCCGTGATAACCGTGCGGAAGGAAACAATGGCCCTGGTTCTTGCGGGGGCCAATGCCAAGGGCGATGTGCTGGGGACGGCCCGGCTGGCGGGGATTATGGCGGCAAAGCAGACCGGGGGTCTAATCCCCCTGTGCCACCCCCTGCCCCTGGACCTGGTAACGGTGGACATTGTCCCCCAGGGAGATACCCGGTTCTACATCAGTTCCACGGTCCGGGCCGCCTGGCATACGGGGGTGGAAATGGAAGCCCTGACCGCCGTATCCGTGGCGGCCCTTACCATCTACGACATGTGCAAGGCCGTTGACCGGACTATGGAGATTGGGGAAATTCTGCTCCTTAAAAAAAGCGGGGGCCGGAGCGGCCCCTGGCCGGCCCCCCGGGAAGCCTGATGCAGGACTCCCTGGGCCGGCAGATAGACTACCTCCGGCTGTCCCTTACCGGACGCTGCAACCTGGCCTGTATCTATTGCCGGGGCGGGGCGGGAGACACCGAATGGCCGGATGCCGGGGAACCGGGCGGCGGACAGGACGGGGAATTGAGTATGGGCGAGATTAAGCGGATCATCCCCTGCACGACCGCCCTGGGGATCCGCAAGGTACGCCTTACCGGGGGGGAACCGCTGCTCCGGGAAGACCTGGAGGAGATTGTCGCCTACCTGGGGAGTGTGCCGGAGATTCAGGACCTGGCAATGACCACCAACGGCCAGGGGCTGGCCCGCCGGGCGGCGGCCCTGAAAAAGGCGGGGCTTGGCCGCGTCAATATCAGCCTGGATTCCCTTAAACCCGGCGTCTACCGGGAAATTACCCGCGGGGGGGACCTGGAAGAGACCCTTGCAGGCGTCCGGGCGGCCCTGGCCTGGGGGCTGGAACCGGTCAAACTTAACTGCGTTATCCTAAAGGGCCGCAATGACGGCGAGGCGGGGGCCTTTATCGCCCTGGCCCGGGAGCAGCCCCTCCACGTGCGCTTTATCGAGCTTATGCCCTTCAGGACTGCCGCCGGAATAGCTTCCGCCGGCATGACTTCCGCCGAAATACTTGAAACCCACGGGGAACTCCGCCGTCTGGAGCCAGAAACAGGACCGGTGGAGACGGCGTATGCCGGGAAGGGCTTCCGGGGTACGGTGGGCTTCATCAGCCCCATATCCCAGCCATTCTGCCGCAACTGCAACCGGATACGGATCACCGCAGACGGCAAACTGAAAACCTGCCTGGGGCACAACCGCGAACTGGATTTACGGAGCCTGCTGACCGGACCGGACACAGCGCTCCGCTCCGCCGTTGCGGAATCCGCTATTGCGAAATCCGCTATTGCGGAAGAGATCGCCCGGAAACCCGGCGGGCACCATTTTGGCGAAGGCTTTGTCTCACAGCGGACCATGGATCGTATAGGAGGATAGCGTGGCGTATATCGTTTCGGTCAACATCAGCGCGGAAAAGGGAACCGAAAAGCACCCCGTGGCGGAAGCGCTGCTGCGTCGGGATCACGGCATCGAAGGAGACGCCCACGCGGGGAACTGGCACCGGCAGATAAGCCTTTTGGCCCAGGAAAGCATCGACAGGATGAGCGCCCTGGGGGCGGCGGGACTGGTCCCCGGAATCTTTGCGGAAAACATAACCGTCCGGGGGCTGGAACTCCACACCCTGCCGGTGGGAACCCGGCTCCGCCTGGGGAACTGCGAAGTGGAACTAACCCAAATAGGCAAAGAATGCCGCCGCCACTGCAAAATACACGAACAGGTAGGCATGTGCATCATGCCCACAGAGGGGATCTTTGCGAAGGTTCTTAAAGGGGGAACCATCAAAGCGGGGGACAAAGCCGCCGTTATCAATCCTGCCGAAGAAACGCAAAATATTGGCTTGTTCGACAACCCGAACCCGGCAGGGTTCAGTAAAACTGATTGCCGAACAAGTCCACGGTAACCAGATCAGAAACTATACTTAACCCCAATGGCCGGTATGATCTCCGTATCGGAATCTTCTGCAATGGTGAATTCCGCCCTGGCATAGATGGTAAACGCATTGAGGTTGACATCAATCTCCGGGTTTATTCCGATTGTCTTAAATTCCTTGTCCGCCAGGAATTCAGCCTCGCCATAGATGAGCCCTTGGTCATAACTCAGCTTAAAGCCTAATCCGGCAAAATCAGATTCAGGCTTGATCGAAAAATTAAGGGCAAATTCAGCGGCAAGCCCAAAGGTGGAATCCCAGCCGAGCGTTGTATAAAGTCCCAGCGCAGTTTCATCCTTAACCCCGGTCAAATAATCGACCGGCAGTCCGGCTTGCAGCCAGAGATCGCCAAAACCCATTCCCTGTGTCCATTTCAGCGAAGGCTCAAATGTGCCCGCGTGGGTCTCGCCGTCTTCAAGCTCCGGCTTTAGTCTGAACGTGTTGTTGTTATTGAGAATGATAGACAGGGTCCCCGACTCAATGAGCCCCCAATTATAGCCAATCTCTTCCTCGATATACAAATCGTGCGCGGCAGGGTCGTCAAACGCTGCCGTGTAATCCAGTTCGGCGAATACGTCAAAGTTACCAAAGGAATTTTCGTAGGCCGCACTCGGCGTAATACCAATCACCGCTTTATCAGCGACATTCCCAAACCCGAACTCAATGCCCCCGGTAAGCCCGATACCCCCGTCCGCGCCGTCCTCCCCTTCCTGCGCGCTTACAAAACTTACCGCTATCATCGTAAAAACTACGAGTAACGCCGCCTTTCTTTGAACGCTCTTTTTCATAAGAGCCTCCTATGTTAGATTTTACTAACAGTATTATATAAAACTAACTCGTGTCAAGGGCCCGCCAGGATAAATGCATAGAAGTGAAAAATTTAAACCATGCCGTTTAGCCCAATCAAGCTACGAGGGGAAGGGGCCCCTGTTTTTCTCCCTGACAGGACCCCCGGGAGAATTTAACCGGCGTCTTTTCGTTTTGCAATGATTAAAATGAGAATTGCCGTGGCCTATACCTTCCCTCTCTGCCTGGATAAAATGTGGCGGTAATGAAAAAACCAACTCGAAAAAACAGGCCCAAATACACGGCGGCCTGTGTCATTATTACCCTGGTATTTGCCGTATCGGCCCTTTTGATGTTCTCCGGCGCGCTGAATTTCCCCGAATACAAAACTTACGACTTCCGCGTGCGGCTTCTGGCGGAACAAACCCGGCCTTCGGACGACATCATCCTTGTCCTGTTGACCCAGAACAGTCTGGACTGGGCCCAGCGGGAGCGGGGTTGGGGCTGGCCCTGGCCCCGGAAGGCCTATGCGGAACTGGTGGATTACATGAATACCGGGGGAGCCAAATCCGTCGCCTTCGATATGCTCTTTACCGAACCTTCCGTGTACCGGAATTCCCGGCAGGACGAGATTATCGACCGGGCGGTGGAAAGTCTGGAGCAGACCCAGCAGGCGGTGGTTCAGGGGGATTCGCCCCGGCAGGCCGTGGGTTTTATGTTCAGGAACGTGGTGCAGGCCCTGCGTGAACTGGGCAACAGGGAGGACGACGCCTCCTTTGTCAGGGCGGAACAGGATTACGGCCGGGTAGTACAGGCGGTCTTTTTAAGCAGCTTTTCCGGCAGCAGAAGCTCCTGGCCGCAGGGCCTGGACAAGCCCCTGTTTATACCTGGGGAAGCCGTGCCGGTACGGGAGGATTCCCCCCTGGCGGCCCAGTTCCCCGTTGACGAACTGCGGGACCACAGCGGGGCCTTGGGGACCGTGTCGGGCATCCCCGACCAGGTAGACGACATTCTGCGGCGGGGGCGGCTTTTCTACGAATTCGACGGCCGCCTCATTCCTGCCCTGGCCCCGGCTTCCCTGCTGGTTTCCGGGGAAAAGCCCCCGGAACTGGACTACGACGGGGACCGGCTCCGCTGGGGGGACAGCGTGCTGCCCGTGGACCGGAGCGGTAACCTGATCCTCCGCTTCCGGGGGGATCTGAACCGCTATGCCCCCTACGACGTGGGGGAAATTCTGGAAAGCGCTGAACGCTACCATGCGGGGGAATCCCCCCTGCTGCCCCCGGAAGATTTCAAAGACAAGTACGTGTTCTTCGGCCTTTACGCGCCGGGGCTGTTCGACATTTTCAGCACCCCCATTTCCGCGGTGTACCCCGGGGTGGGAATGCACGTTACCATGATGGATAATCTGCTTTCCGGGGATTTTATCCGGGAAAGCCCCCCCTGGCTAAACCTGATCATCCTTTTTGCCGCGGCCCTGATCATCACCCTGCTCTCCCTTTTTCCGGGCCGCATCCCCGTATCCCTGGGGGCCGTCCTGGTCATGCTGCTGGCGATCATCGGGGCCGGTATAGCGGCCTACCATTTCGGCAGCCTCTGGCTTCCTATGGCGGCCCCCATCATCACCGTAGTAACGGCTTTTTTGGCTTCCACAGTCTACAACTACGCCACGGAAGGCAGCCAAAAGCGTTTCATCAAATCCGCCTTTTCCCGCTACCTTTCCCCCAGGGTCATCGATCAGATTATCGCCGATCCGTCCCAGCTTAACCTGGGGGGCGAAAAACGGGAAATGACCGCCATTTTTACGGACATCCGCAGTTTTTCTACGATTTCGGAGGCCCTGGGAGATCCGGGCAAACTGGTGGAACTGCTCAATTTTTATCTTACCCGGATGAGTAACATTGTGCTGCAGAACGGCGGAACCATCGACAAATATGAAGGGGACGCTATCATCGCTTTTTTCGGCGCCCCGGTACACATGGAAGAACACGCAATCCTGGCCTGCCGATCCGCAGTAATGATGCACAAGGCGGAACAGGAAATAAACCGGGAGGTGCTTAACCAGGGGCTGATAACCCAGGCGGTAATGGACGCGCTGGTCCGCAAGGGGATTCTGAAAAACCCCCAGGACCCCAGCCCCCTGTTCACGCGGCAGGGAATCAATACCGGGGATATGGTGGTGGGGAACATGGGAACCCCCAACAAAATGGACTATACCATCATGGGAGACGCGGTGAATCTGGCGGCCCGGCTGGAGGGGATTAACAAACAGTACAACACCGGGGGTATTCTGATAAGTGAATATACCAGGAAAAAGCTGGGCGATGAATTTGTCCTGCGGCCCCTCAGCAGAGTCCGGGTGGTGGGAAAAAACATCCCCATCCGGCTCTACGAGCTGCTGGACATCCGCCCGGAAGCCCCGCCGGAACTGGCGGACATGGCGGCCGCGTGGGAGGGCGCCCTGAATAATTACGAAAACCGTAATTTCGCAGCGGCGGGCAATATTTTTAAATCCATCTACCGGCAGAATCCCCGGGATCTGGTTGCCAGGCTTTACCTTGAACGCTGCGCCGCATACCATACCTCCCCGCCGCCGGAACATACCTGGGAAGACGGGGTGGATAATTTAACTGAAAAATAGCCCGTACCGGGCAATAATTTTGAGGAGGTTTGTGTTGAAAAAAACAATAATTTTACTGTGTATGGCGGTCGTTCTTGCTTCCGCCGCGGCGGCCCAGTTAAAAGACGGGCAGACGGCATACGTTACCGCAAAGTCCCTGTCCCTAAAATCGGGGACAGGGTTCTTTGCAAGAAGCGTAGGAACCATGAATTACGGCGATGCGGTAACGGTACTGCGGGTTAACGGGAAATGGGCGGAAGTACGCTACGGCCAAACCCTGTCCGGCTGGGTTGTCCAGACCAATCTGACTACCAAACGAATCACGGGCGGGACCGGATCGGCCTCATCCCGGGAAGTAGCTATGGCCGGGAAGGGTTTTACCGAGGAGGTAGAAAACGTGTACCGGGAAACCAATAACGCGGATTTCGACGCGGTGGACGCGGTGGAGGCCGTCAAAATCTCCGATGACGACCTGCTGAATTTTGTTACCGAAGGCCGTCTTTCCCTGGGGGATGAATAAACATGAATACACAAAAATACTCCGGTTTTGCCCGCATCGGGGCGGCGGCGCTTCTTGTGTCCCTGGGCCTTTTATGCTGGTCCTGCACAACAGTGGCCGGCGCTGTCGGTACGGGGGCCCAAATCGCAGGCGCCCTGGGGGTCATCAATACGGAAACGGCGGGGGCCATCAGCAGATCTTCCGAAGCTATCGGCCGGGCAGCGGAGGAAATTACCCCGGAGCAGGAATACTACATCGGCCGCGCCGTGGGGGCCAACCTTTTAAGCCGCTACAAAATTTGGAACGGCAGCAGCGCGCTTACCAGGTACTTAAACGAAATTTGTAACGCCATTGTCATTAACTCCCCCCGCCCGGAAATATTCAACGGCTATCACCTGGCAATCCTGGACAGCCCGGAAGTAAACGCCTTTGCCACGTCCGGGGGGCACATCTTTATTACCCGCGGCCTTATTTCCTGCGCCGATTCGGAAGACGCCCTGGCGGCGATTATTGCCCATGAGATCGGTCATATTCAATTACAGCACGGCATAAAGGCAATCAAGAACAGCCGGATTACCCAGGCCGTCATGATAACCGGAACATCGGCGGCAAGCCTGGGGAACGACGATCTTAAAGAACTTGCCAGTGTGATGGACGAATCGGTAAACGAGATTATCACCACCCTGGTGGAAAAAGGCTATTCCCGGGACCAGGAATATGACGCAGACACCGCCGCCCTAAGCCTGATGGCCGCCGCGGGCTACGATCCTTCCGCCTTTATTCCCATGCTCCAACTGCTGGAAAAAAATCAGGGAAACAGCGGCGCGGGGCTGGCCAAGACCCACCCCAGCCCGGCGCAGCGGATAGAGAACGTACGGGAGACCGTGCTTAAATTCAAAGTACCCGACACCCGGTCTTACCGCACGGCCCGCTACGAACAGTTCCTGTAATTCGTTAAATTTGACCCTTACTGCGGCCGCCCGCGGCAAGGGTCAAATTTATCCCTCGCCGCGGGGAAGAGATATGCGATTAGCCGCCGGAGATGACGGGGGAGTTTCTTCAGGCGGACCCTGATAGGGCATATTGATCCGGAAGTGGGGGGCCGTCATGTCAATGCCCGCAGCGTGAAAACCGTCCTGTATGTTCTGGTACAGTTCCGAATATATCCGGGGTACCATGCCCACTTTTTTGGTATAACAGTTTATCTGATAGTTTGCGTAAAAATCGTCCATGGCGGTTTGCAGCACAAAGGGCTTGGGATTCTTCAAAACATGGGGAGTTTCCAGGGCGGCGTCGATCAGAATTTTCTGCACGGTCTGCCAGGGGGTCCCGTAACCAAATGTAATGGTGGCATACAGGATAAGCCCTTCTTCGTCTTCATCGGAAGAAGTGTGATAGTTCACAACGCTGGAATTCAAAATCATCAAATTGGGGAAGGTAACATATTCGTTCTTGTGGGTCTTCATGCGGACCACCATAAGGGTTTTCTCCACCACAAAACCTGTTACATCGTTGATCTTGATCCGGTCCCCGATTTTGAAAGGCCGCATGTAGGTAATGACCAGCCCCGCCACCAGGTTTCCAATGGCGCTGCTTGAACCCAGGGAAAAAATGACGCCCACCAATACCGAAACCCCCTGGAAGATGCGGGAATCTGATCCGGGCAGGTAGGGATAAATAATTGCCACGGTAAAGGCGTAGAGCAGTACCCTCAAAATATTAAACGTGGGGTTTGCCCAGTCGGCGTAGAATCCGGGAATTACCAGTTTTTCCTTTTCAATCTGAATCGTAAAAAATTTAAGGGCCCGCAGCACATAGCGGGTAACAATAATGGTAACCACGATGGTAATCAGGTTCGGAATATAATCAATGACCCCAAACACGATATTCTTAAAGGGGTTAAAAATATAACCGAACAAGGTAAGGGCAAGGTCCCGGGTGCCGGGAAAAAGAGCGAATACAACAGGGACAGTAAATATCAGCAGAAAAAGAGTAAGAATGTATTTAACAATTTTAACGCCGAAAATAACAAGGCTGATAATCTGTTTGGTACTGAGAATCTTGAGTTTCTTGATGGTGAAGGGCTTAATCCGTCCCCCAAAATGTTCAACCGTTTTGCGGGTAATAAATTTAAAAACATGCCGCCATAGAATCCAGATAATCAGGGCCTGGATAGCGATAATCCCCAGGGCAATGCCCATCCGCCCCGCATAGCTCCACGGGGTTTTTTCGGGGGCAATCGTTTCTTCCAATTCACCGGCGAATTCTTCGACTGAATCAAGAACCGCCTCCACCCCGGCCGCCGGACCCGCCGCATCCCCTTCCACGGGCCCGGTTTCGGAAGCGGGGGGAGCGGCAGAAGCGCCGGAGGAATCGGCGCCGGTACTTCCACCGGCGTCCTGGGCCCAGCCGGGAAACAGAGCCAGCACGATAAGGGCCGCCAATAATAACCTGCATTTCATAAATTTCCTCGCTTTGCGGCGTCCCGGCGGCCTGCCGCCGGAGTACCCAACCGCAAGAAATTTGTATACGATCTTGCAAGGAATAGCAATCGAACAACAGCAATTTTACTTTATAGCAAAAGATCCCCCCTGTCCAACCAAAGAATGGATAAATTGCCTCTGTAAATACGACATTATACGAAAATACCCCGCAATTTAGCCATTTTTTACCTTGATTAACCCTTTTTAAGCAATTCAGCGGAGGTTATTCGGAAACTGAAGTTTCCAAATAACTCTATTAGGTTTGGCATATATTTCTGAATTTCCTGTGTAGTGAACCGGGGAAAGGCTGCTGTTCCAAAACTAAAGTTTTGGAACAGCCTCAAGTACAATTGCAGCAATTCTCACGTCAGGAAGAGATGAAAAGGCGCCCTGCAAAAGCCGGGCGGGGTCCGGTTTCGCGAAAGCGAAAAGTGGAAAGAATCTGGGGTGGGGGCCCCGGATTTTTCCAGCCGACAGGACCCCAGGAGAATTTTTTACGGCTCTTTTCGAATTTGGATTTTTGAATTTGGAATTGCTGGCGGCCCCTATCAGAGCATTGACAGATATAATAAAATATGGTATTTAATAAGTTATGCGTGCGGAAATATTTTTCC
>JAIRXT010000079.1 GCA_031268125.1 Treponema sp.
CAGCTCCTGGGTAAGCATATCATCGTCGTTTATAACCTCAAGGCGGCAAAGTTACGGGGGGTGGAAAGCAAAGGCATGCTCCTGGCCGCATCGGATCACGAGGGCCCGGAGGGGGCCGAGCGCGTCGAGGTGCTGGACGCCGGGGAGGTCCCCGCGGGGACCAGGGTTACGCTGGACGGTGAAGTCCCGGCGGCCGCCCCGGCGGAGATTGACATCGGCACCTTCTTCAAGGTTCCCCTGCAGGTACGGGACGGCACGGTGGAAGCGGAGGGCAAGGCCCTCTGCCTTTCGGGACGCCCCTTGAAAACAAGCCTGATAACATCGGGCGAGGTCCACTAATGCCCTCCGCCGGGCCCTGCCCGGTGGAAGATGCGGAGCTTTCCGTCTGCGACGGGGCCTCTTCGTTTCTCCAGTCCGGGTTTTGGGGCAGCTTTAAGGCCCGCTTCGGCTGGAAGGCCCGGTCCTTCTTGTTCGGCCGGGAAAGGGGTCCCCTCCTGGTCCTGACCCGGCCCTTGGCGCCGGGCCTTGCCTTTGCCTACGTGCCCTGGGGCCCCCCGGCCTTTCAGGATTCGCCAGATTCCCGGCAGGACTCCGGCGGCCTTTCCCCGGCCCGGTTCCTGGCCGCCCTCGCCGGGGCCCTGCGCCCCCGCCTGGAACGGGACACCGGTTTCATCCGCTTCGACCCTCCTTGGTACAATCAGGGCGCGGAGGCCCCGGTCATCGGCTCCCCCCTGGTAAAGGCCCCTTCCAGCATCCAGGCCCCCGATACGGTACTCCTCGATCTTCTCCCTTCGCCGGAGGCGATCCTTGCCGGGATGAAGCCGAAGTGGCGCTACAACATCGGCCTGGCGGCCAGGAAAGGGGTTACGGTCCGCCGCTTTGAAGCGGCCCGCGGTTCCGGCCTGGAACAGGCCCTGGAGGCATTTTACAGCCTCCTCAAAGAAACGGCCCTCCGGGACGGCATCGCCATCCACAGTTTTGATTACTACCGGGGCCTCTTTGCCCATGCCGCACAGTACCGGCCCGTCCCCCCGGGGATGTCCGCGGATCTCCGGCTCTACCTGGCCGAATACCAGGGACAGTACCTGGCGGGCATCGTAACCCTGTTCCGGGGCCCCGAGGCAGTCTACCTCTACGGCGCTTCCTCCGGCCTCCACCGCAACCTCATGGCCCCCTACGCGCTCCAGTGGCAGGCCGTCCGGGACGCCCGGGAATCCGGCTGCGCCTTCTACGATTTCTTCGGCATCCCCCCTGCGGAGGACCCCCGGCACCCCATGTCGGGCCTTTACCGCTTCAAAACCGGTTTCATCGGCGATTCAACGGGCCGGATTATCCACCGCCCCGGAAGCTGGGACTACCCCTACCGGCCCCTGCGGGCCCGCCTTTTTAGAACCGCCGAGGCGCTGCGAAAAAAAATGCGGGATTTAAGAAAGCGCTGAATCGCTGGCAGCAATTCCGAATTCGAAATTCCAAATCCGAAAAGAGCCGTAAAAAATTCATCGGGGGTCCTGTCGGCTGGAAAAATCCGGGGCCCCCACCCCAGATTCTTTCCACCGCCACCCCCCGCTGCTTGTTTCGGCGCTCTTTTCGCCATTATCCCTATCGTGAATTACCTTAACCCAAGGGGTTTTCAAGGTAAAAAATGGTCAAACGGCTGCCGGTACGGTTTTATGCTGCATAACAAGCCCGTACCTTTGACCATTTTTAGGTTGAACTGTTATTTTTTTTGAATTCGGAATTACTGAATCGCTGGCCGGGGGCATTGCAGGGCATCGGCGTTTACTTTTGTAGCATAGCGTCCGCCGGCTTTTTTCCCGATTCCCCTCTCTCCAACAGGACAGCGATGTTTATTGCGGTATAAAAGCCAGTTGAACAACACAAAGTGAACTGGCGGGGGAGCCACAGGCCGGGGGAGGACACTTGACCGAAGCCTTGCGCCCAGAAAGTTTCTTGTAAAACCTCTATTTTTCTGGCGCAAGGCAAGCGTGGCCGCCCCTGGCCTTTGGCTCCCCCGCCGGATTGATTTTGGAGGGGTTCAACGGACCTTTATGCAAAAGTAAACGCCGATGCCCTGCCGGCGGCATTAACAGAACCCCGTTTTTCTGATACGGTGCCGGATATGGCATTAAACTGCGGTATTGTGGGACTGCCCAATGTGGGGAAGTCCACCATTTTTTCCGCCCTTAGCGGGGCAGCGGCGGAGGCGGCGAATTACCCCTTCTGTACTATCGATCCCAACCGGGGAATCGTGAATGTCCCCGATGAGCGGCTGGATAGGCTGGTGGAGATCTTCAAACCCAAAAAGACCATCCCCGCCATAGTGGAATTTGTGGATATCGCGGGCCTGGTAAAGGGTGCCAGCAAGGGGGAAGGGCTGGGAAACCAGTTCCTCTCCCATATCCGGGAACTGGGGATGATCGCCCAGGTGGTCCGCTGCTTTGACGATCCCGATATCATCCACGTAAACAACCGGGTGGACAGCGAATCCGATATGGAAACCATCGGTATCGAGCTGGCCCTGGCGGATCTGGAAACCCTGGAAAAGCGCCGCGAGCGGACGCAGCGGGTCCTCAAGGTTCAGACTGAGCAAAAACAGGCCGAGCTGGTCCTTGCGGCCCTGGAAAAAATAGCCCCCGTCCTGGAGCAGGGCGGTTCGGTCCGTTCCGTGGACCTGGAGGACGATGAAAAAGCCGCGGTCTACGACTGTCATTTTATCACCGCCAAACCCCAGATCTACGTCTGCAACGTGGACGAGGCGGGAATGAAGGCCCTCTCCGCCGGGGAGACCGGCGGCCCTCATGTGGAGGCTGTCCGGAAGCGGGCCGCGGCGGAACATTCGGCCATGGTAGCTATCTGCGGCAAATTCGAAGCGGAACTGGGGGCCATCGAAGACCCGGAAGAAAGGCAGGCTTTTTTTGAGGAGTTGGGCCTCCGGGAATCGGGCTTTTCCGCCCTGATCCACGCGGCCTACCGGCTTTTGGGACTGCGAACCTTCTTTACCGCCGGGGCGGATGAGTGCCGGGCCTGGACCATCCATGCCGGGGACAGCGCCCCCCGGGCCGCCGGCGTCATCCACACGGATTTTGAGAAAGGCTTTATCAAGGCGGAAGTCTATTCCTACGAAGATATTGTCCGTTACGGCACGGAGGCCAGAATCAAAGAAGCCGGCAAGTACCGCCTTGAAGGTAAAGAGTACATTGTACAAGACGGCGATGTTATGTTTTTCAAGTTCAACGTTTAGGACCCCGCTCCCGGTTTAGAACCGGGCCGGGGGAATCACAATCATGCTGGGCCGGCGCAGGGAGGCCAGCAGTTCCGCCGAAGAATAATAGCGGTTCCGGCCGGCCATGCTGATTTCATCCTGATACCGGAAGCTGTTGGTACCCCAGTCGCTGGGAATGGGATCGTGGATGATAAAATACTCGCCGTTCAGGGAATAGCCTTTGATAACGATGTAGTGCCCTACCGAATCGGTGTAATATCTGCCAAAAAGGCTGGAAGCCGGGTCCTGGCGGGACATTTTAATGCCGTCGGTACGGAAAACTACAATGGCCACGCCGCCGGAATCTATCACGTCCCGGATATGCTGAACCGAGCGCAGCGGTTCAATGGAGGCGTCGATGCCCTCTTTTTTGATTACCTTCAGCAATTCTTCAAAACTGGTTCCCCCGTCCCCCTGCCAGCCCACAGCCTGGCGCACCGCGGAAACCGGGAAGTACTTGCCGGTTCCCCAGCTTATAGCCATAGACGCCGTTGCCGGCCCGCAGTTGGAAGTAGTCCCCGTGTTGTACTGGGTCCGGTACCAGTTGAATAAATTCAGGTCGGCATCGGCGTGCATAGACGGCAGGGGACTGACGAAGATCGAATAATAACGTTCCCCCCTCTCCGGTTCCATTACCGTAAGGCCGTAGTAACCGCTCTTGTTAAACCGGACTCTGGTCAAAAAATCGTCCGATTCGCTGAGATCCAGCGG
This sequence comes from Treponema sp., assembly GCA_031268125.1. Classification (GTDB taxonomy): domain Bacteria; phylum Spirochaetota; class Spirochaetia; order Treponematales; family Breznakiellaceae; genus JAISFT01. The sequence continues at coordinate 3,974 of JAIRXT010000079.1, forward strand.
CGCCATGTCCACCGAAGCGTAACGGGCCACCTTGGTTATCTTCCCGTTCACAACAAACATCTCATCAGGGGAAGAAAGCGTTACAAAACTGGTAGAATTTTGCTCCGCCATCGAACCGGGATGGGGAATATCAATATATAGGGGGTTTGACTTGTAGATTGCACCCCCGTTGTCCCTGGCGGTAAGACGTACCACGTAGGTTTTAGGGCTGGAATACTCGTAGACAGGGGTGGATTGAAAACTCCGTTTCCCGTCCCCCAGGTCCCATTCAAAGGATTTAAGATTCTCCGGCGGGGGGTTAAGGATGGAAAACTGAACCAACAGCCGCGAAGGGCCTGACGCATCATCAATCCGGCTTTCAAAGTCTATGGTAACAGGCAGGGTACTTGTCTGGGTCCGGACAACCCTCCGGGGGGCGCTGGCCATCCGGGTTTCCGTGGCCCTGGCGTTTTCCAGGGAGGGGATAACGAGCGTAGTCCCCACCCGGATCCGGTTGGCGTTGGAAATGTTGTTGTACCAAGCCAGTAAATCAATGGAAAGATCGTAAGTATAGGCAATTTCCGAAAGAGTCTCCCCGGGCCGGACACGGTATTCCACGTCTTCTTCCCTGTTGGCCGGGGCGCCGGAGCCGGTTATCTCCTCTTTATCCTGAAAAGCGGAAAAGACGGCCCAGCTCTTTTCTTCCCGGGGAAGCACCAGCGGGGGAATAGACCAGTCGTTATCCGGGTTCTGGTAATACGCCGCTATATCGTTGATGGTAGAAACAAGGTTCTCTGGGGGAAGTTCCGGTGAAACAATGGCAAAGGAGACAAGGACAACAGCGCCGGTAAGAAGGGCTGCGACAAAACCCAAAACAGCAACCCGCCACCCCGTATGTTTAGAAAGGAACAGTCTTCTTTTCATCTTTCCAAATTTATCCACTTCTTCTATCCCCTCCCTCCCATGATCGGAAAAAAAAGAGATATTCTTGAAAATTACCTGCCATTTTCCTATCGGTCAGTGTTATCTTACCGGCATTGTGTCTGCACGTCTAGTACCCTGTAAAGCAGCGATTCTCATGTTAACTATTCCGGAATGAAAAGGCGCCGGAGGTCTTGTCTAAACTTGACCCGCATTGCTGCAATTTAGTGTTTACCGGGTATTAGCGCCGTTTTGCCGTACAGGATCATACGGCTTTTCCGGGCGCATTCCCGGCGGTTTTAGGCGGCCCGTAGGCAGCTATTCTTCGGCGTTGGAGGCGCTGTAGGAGGAACCCAGTTCGTCCCGGAACGGAATAAATTTGACCCGCAGGCCGTTGTAAACATCCCGCCGGTTCAGGGTAATGGTTCCGTCTTCGGCCACTTCTTTTTTCACTTCCATGATGTACTGCCGCTGGGGCGGCCCCAAAGGCAGGACCATGATTCCGCCGGGCTTAAGCTGTTTAAGCAGGGGAGGGGGAATGTGGTCAATGGCGCAGGTTACCACGATCTTGTCAAAGGGGGCGTATTTTTCCCACCCGTAGTAGCCGTCCCCCAGCTTCCGGCTGATGCCGCCGTAAGAGGGGTAGGTCTTTTCCAGGTCCCGGTAGAGCTTGTCGGTTTCGATGTAGAGGGGTTTTATGATCTCGATGGTGTAAACATCCTGGGCAAGGTAGGAAAGAATGGCGGATTGATACCCGGAACCTGTGCCTATCTCCAGCACCCGGTCCCCGGATTTAATATCCAGGCTGGTAGTCATCATGGCGACTACGTCAGGATCGGTGATGGTAGCCCCGTAGCCTATGGGCAGCCAGGTGTCGGCGTATTCCCGGCCCCTGTTTGCCTCCCGGACAAAATGTTCCCTGGGGGCCAGCAGAAAGGCCCGTACATCCTCCTGCCGCTTAAGCTCGGAGGTATGAACAAAATCCTGGGCCAGGGCCCAGCGTTTTTCCAAAAAGGCGGGGTTATCGTTCCGGTTGTTCCTCATCCAGGAAAGCCAAACTTCCTTGGTTTCTATGGGCATGGACTGGGCCAGGGCCGGGCCGTCGTATTTTTTCGCCCCCGGTGAGACCTCAAACGTAAAACCGTAGGCGGGGTCCCCCTCGGCGGGTACGGCGCCGGCGGATTCCTCCGGGCCGGCAAGGGCGGCGGCTTCTTCGTAACGCACCACCTGTTCCGATTGTGCGGTAATAAGCCTGGGAAGAAAGAGGCCAAAGACAAAACCCACGGCAATCCCGGTAACCAGGGAAACCACAATAGAGACCGGGACCATTTTAATAATAAATTTCACGCTACCAGTTTATTTTATTTCCGGGAACCTGTCAATTTTGCATCCCGGCAATTCGGAATTCAAAATTCCAAATCCGAAAAGAGCCGTAAAAAATTTATCAGCTTTCCTGCCATCCGGAAAAATCCGGGGCCCCTACCCCGGATTTTTTCCACTTTTCGCTTTCGCAAAACCGGACCCCGCCCGGCTTTTGCGGGGCGCTCTTTTCGCCCTTTCCCAAACTGGGAATTGCTGATTGTCGCCCAGCAACCCTTAACTATCCTCGGTTCACTACACAGGAAATTCAGAAATGTATGCCAAGTAACACGGGGCGCCAGGGGAAAAATCCACCGCCCTGCGCGGTGTTTTTGCTTCCGGCATAGGCCATTGCCGTAGTTTTGGAACTGGTTCAACTGTTTCAAAACCAAACGGCGCCGGTAACATCTCCTTGGGGTCCTTTTTATCTCTGCCTAGCCGGAGAATTGCTATTCCCAGGGAAGCAGAATCCAGCTTGTTCCGGCGCAGTGGAGGACCCCTGCGGCGGAATACCATGCCTGTATCCCCGGTCCTTCCCGTACCATGAAGGCGGTTGTTTCCCCCTCCGCCGCCAGGGGCCGGGCGAAGGGGGACGGCGATATCCAGAGGCCCTCCGGCGCCGGGATGTTCAGGGGCACGGTTTTTGCCGGGCTGATCCACTGGCTGCGGAACCCGGAACGGAGGGTCTTTTCCGCAATGGCTTCCCAGCCGGCAAGCCAGGGGTCGGAACAGAGCTCCGGGGAAAGCGCGGAATTGGTGAAAAGGGCCCGGAAGCCCGGCCAGTCGAAATTCCTGCCCTGCCGTATGCCTGCCGGGGCGGTCTCCGCTGTTTTACCGCCGTTCAGGGCTTCGAAGAACCACGCGTCCACCCCGCCCTGCCAGCTTAGGGAGATCCGGTCCGGGGCCGAAATATCGTAGGGGATAATCGCCCCAGCGGGCCGGAAATCCTCCGGTTTAAGATGACGGTCCGGCCAATACGGCCAGGCGAAGATCGGGCTTACCCGGGAAGGGGAAAGGAAAATTTCCGCCCTCTCCCCGTCAAGTTCCGCAACGGTTTCCCGGCCGTTACCCGCGTAGTAGCGGATAAGCCACCGCGGGGAACCCAGCAGATCCGTCCAGGATTCCGGCAGGGCGGGCAGGTCCAGCAGGAAGGGATTTTCCCCGTCCTCCGGATTACAGCCCGTAAGGCCCCATACTGCAAGCATCACTGCAAGGAAAAGATTCCGGTTTTTCATAGATTACTCCGTTTGTAGATTGATTCGCGTTTCGCCGGGGACGGATGCTCATTGTTCGATAAGGCCGCATCCCCGCCTATATAGAGGGACGGAAGGGCAATTTTGCTTGGGTTTTTCCCCTGTTTTTTTGATTTTTTTTGGATACCGGCAGGCCCCCCGGTGAATTTATAGGCGTCTTTTTCATCAAAAAATTTTGTAAAAGTAAAATTGCCCCGTTTATCAGGGCATCGGCGTTTACTACCGGCAATCTTACCAACGGCAAAATTAGCAATGTCCGCATAGCGCCTGCCGGCTTTTTCCTTGATCCCCTTATCTCCGGCAGAGCATCGGCATGTATCGTTGGTATAAAGGCTGGTTGAACACCACAAAGTGAACTGGTGGGGGAGCCAAAGGCCAGGGGAGGACACTTGACCGAAGCCTTGCGCCGTAAAAGCTTCATGCAAAAACCCCTGGTTTACCGGCGCAAGGCAAGCGGGGCCTCCCCTGT
>JAIRXT010000119.1 GCA_031268125.1 Treponema sp.
GGACGATTCGAACCGGATACATCTTTCGATGACCAATATCGATCCGGCAAAAGAACAGGAACTGACAGTGGAACTGCGGGGAGTAACCGTCAGCCCGTCGGTAAAAATTTCGGGGAACAGTATTACTGCCGATCATATTCAGGATCACAACACCTTTGAGGATGACCGCAAAGTTGTTATGAAGGAATTCAGCAGGGCTTCTGTTTCCGGTACAGTATTAAAAGTGCTGCTGCCGGCCAAGTCCCTGGTAACCCTTGAACTTGGATGATCCGTCCCTGCCGGCGGCTTCGCCGTTAGCCGGGCGGCCCTGCCCCCGCTGTGAAACAGAAGGGGTGCTCACCCCGGAGCGTTTAACGGCGCTGGCGGCAGGGGCGCCGGCGCCGGTTTCCCTGCGGGCAGGGGAAGCGCTATACCGGCGGCGGCTTATCCGCTGCGGGGCCTGCGAAGCCCTGAAAGAACAGGTTCTCTGCGCATACTGCGGCTGTTTTGTCCAGTTCCGTGCCGCGATCTTGAATGCCCGCTGCCCCCACCCCGGCGGAGACAGGTGGGAATAAACTAATACCCTTACACCCGGCGGGGCTCTTTCCGGGGCTTTACAATTCATGACAATTGGTTGACTATTTAGGGGAATCCGGGCCGGGGTAACTGGGCCGTAGTGGAGAATCGGGCGGTATGAGAAAATTGCTGCCGTATTTGCGGCCCTTTGTTCCTCTTCTTGTATTGGCGGTGGGAATGCTTTTTGCCCAGGCCATGTGCGATCTTGCCCTGCCCGGTCTTTTGGCACGGCTGGTAAATGAAGTTTTAAGGACCAGCGCGGTTTCCCGGTCCGGGGAAGATTTTTCTGTTACCCGGATTGGCTTTATGATGCTGGCGGTTGCGCTGGGGGGAGGCGCGGCGGCGATAGGGGTAAACTTTTTCTCTACAAAAATGGCCGCCGGCATAGCCAGGGACCTCCGCTATGCGGTATTTGAAAAAGTCGAAGGATTTTCCGTCAGGGAATTTGATTCGTTCTCCACGGCTTCCCTTATTACCAGGTGTACCAACGATATTAACCAGATCCAGGGGATCTTCGTTATGGGTATCAGGATGATCTGCTATGCGCCAATTATGGGTGTAGGAAGCATCATCATGGCCGTAGGTACGGCCCCTTCCATGAGCTGGATCATTGTTCTTGCCGTGGCGGCCCTTATGGGCATGGTAATTACCATTATGGCCCTGGCCATGCCCAAATTCCGCCTGATTCAATCCCTGGTAGATCGCCTTAACCTCACAGCCAGGGAGACCCTGAACGGCCTTATGGTGATCCGGGCATTCGGGAAGGAAAGGCTTGAAGAAAAAAAGTTTGACGCAGTCAACCGCGATCTTACACGGGCCAACCTGTTTGTAAACCGGATTATGGCGCTCCAGTTTCCGGTTATTCAGCTTATCATGAATACGCTGATACTGGTCATTATCCGGATCAGCGCCCACAGAATCGCTGCGGGCGACATGGATGTGGGCGGCATGATGGCGTTTATACAGTACGCCATGCACATTATTTTTTCTTTCATGTTCCTGTCGATGATGTTTATTATGCTGCCCCGGACGGCCGTTTCGGTAGATCGCGTTGCCCAGGTGCTGGCCGCCGAAGTTACCGTCAAGGACCCCGGAAAGCCCCGGAGGGTCCCCGCCCGTGCAGAGGGCGGCGGCAGGGTTGAATTCAGGAACGTATCCTTCCGGTACGAGGAAGGTTCCGCCGACGCCCTGACCCATATTAGTTTTACTGCCGAACCGGGAGAAACCACCGCCATTATCGGTCCCACGGGTTCGGGGAAGTCCACTATCGCCGCTCTTATTCTGCGCTTCTATGATGTTTCGGAGGGTGCCCTGTTCTTTAACGGTGTTGATATACGGGAACTGTCCCAGGAGGAACTCCGGTCCCGTATCGGCTATGTGCCCCAAAAAAGCGTCCTCCTATCCGGCCCCCTTTCCTTTAACCTGAGATACGGCAAAAAAGAAGCCCCGGATGCGGATATCCGGGAAGGCGCCGAAATTGCCCAGGCCCTGGATTTTATTGAGGGAAAGGAAGGCGGCTTTGAATTCCCCCTTTCCCAGGGGGCCGCCAATCTTTCAGGGGGTCAAAAACAGCGGCTTTCCATTGCCCGGGCCCTGGTGCGGAATCCTGAGCTTCTTATTTTTGACGATAGTTTTTCTGCGCTGGATTTTAATACCGACGCGCGGCTCAGAAAGGCCCTGGCGGAAAGGCGGCGGCATACGGCAAAGATCGTCGTAACCCAGCGGGTGGGTACTATTATGACGGCCGAAAAGATCATCGTTCTGGATAACGGCAGAATTACCGGCATGGGAACCCATAACGAACTTCTAAAAACCTGTCCTGAATACCGGGAGATAGCCGAGTCCCAGCTTTCGCGGGAGGAAATGGCATGAGCGACCGGCGGGATTCCCGGGGGGAAAGACAGGGACCCGGCCTCGGCGGTCCCGGGCGCTTTGCCATGATGGGCGCCAAGGCCAAGGATTTCAAAGGTACCATGAGGCGGCTCATGGGTTATCTAAGGCCATACCGGGGGGCCATTGTATTTGTGTGGATTCTTGCCGCCTTATCAACCGCCTTTACCATCGCAGGCCCTTCCATCATGGGCAGAGTTACCGATGAAATAGTCTCCGGCTTAACCGGCGGCCCGGAGGGAACAAGCACGGTCAATTTTAACCGTATTGATAGTATCCTTCTCCGGCTTCTGGGCCTCTACCTTATCAGTTCCCTGTGCGGCTGGCTGCAGGGCTATGTCATGGCCGGGGTTACGGTAAAAGCCGTCTACCAAATGAGGGACGACATCGGCAAAAAGATACACCGTCTGCCCTTTTCTTTTTTTGACGGCGTTACCCACGGCGAAGTTCTCTCACGGCTGACCAACGATGTTGACACGGTAGGCCAGAGCCTCAACATGAGTATCACCCAGATTATTACTTCCCTTACAAGCGCCCTGGGTATCCTTGCCATCATGATCTCCGTAAACCCCATCCTTACGCTTATTTCGATAGGATTTCTTTCCCTGTCCTTTATTTTTATTACGCTTATTGTCAGGAAGTCCCAGAAACTGTTCAGGGAACAGCAGCGCAGCCTGGGAAAGGTGAACGGCCACATTGAAGAAATGTTTTCAAGCCACGTCGCGGTCAAGGCTTTTTCCGGGGAGGCCGGTTCGGTAACAACCTTTGACGGCCTCAACAAGACGCTCTACCATGCGGCGTGGAGATCCAATTTCCTTTCGGGGCTTCTTATGCCCATTACGGGTTTTATCGGGAACCTGACCTACGCCGTTGTCTGCATTATCGGCGGCGCCTTTGCCGTCCGGGGGATCATGACGATAGGCGGCATCCAGGCATTTATCCAGTACATACGATCCTTTAACCAGCCCCTTACCAATATCGCCAATATTTCTAATATCCTCCAGCAGACCGCCGCGGCGGCGGAGCGGGTTTTTGAATTCCTCGCAGAAAAAGAGGAGGACCCCGATTGCGCCGTGCCCCTGCCGCCGCCTTCCCCCTGGAGCCGGATAGTTTT
>JAIRXT010000245.1 GCA_031268125.1 Treponema sp.
GGGCTGATGCGGGCCATGTACAATATCCGGGCGCAAAACCTGGAAAAGCCCACCCCCTGGAACATGGACTGTACCGCCGGGGAGACCACCCTGGTGCTGGATTATGACGGCCGGTTCCGTTCCTGCGAACTGCGGCCCCCCATCGGCAACGTGAAGGACTACGGCTGCGACGTGGGGGCTATCATGCGGAGCGAAGCCATGAAAAAGGAAGTTGAGGCTATCGGCCACGGGTACAAGGCGAACTGCTGGTGTACCCACGGCTGCTGGATCATGAGTTCCATCACCTTTAACCCGGGGAAGATGATCTCCCTGATGGTCAAGAGCAACCGGGAAGTCAAGAAGCTGAACCGGCCCGTCGCCATCGACGAGCAGGTACTGGCGGGGCTGGAGGATAAATATTCACTGGACCGGGGAAAGCTGCGGGAACTGGGGATTGTGTAGGACGGAGTTGGTATGAGGATACTTTTAGCGGGCCGGGGCTCCCAGGGAGACATCTATCCCTATTTGAGACTGGCCGCGGAACTTGAAAAACGGGGACACATGGTAACGACAAGTCTTCCCCGGATCTTTGAGAAAGAGGCCAAGGACGCGGGGATAACCTACGCGGTCCAGGCTTTTGACGATATTGCCGGCATGGTGGAAGGGGTTCCGGACACAAAGAACCTGCTGGAATGGACCCGGCGGGTTATTAAAAACCAGTTTGACGAATTTATCCCCCTTTTGGAGCGGCACGATGTTCTGGTAGCGGCCAACACGGAATTCGCCGCCCCCAGTATCGCCGAGTACTGCCGGAAGCCCCTGGTTCGTACCGCCTTTGGGCCCTTTATTCCGGGACGGCGGATTCCGCCCCCGGTACTGCCTTTTCCCAAGCCCAATCCCGTTGTCCGGCCGGCCCTGCTCTGGGCGGCGCTGAACCGGGGGCTTAACATGATGGTGAAAAAAACCCTGAACGAGCGGCGCCGGGCCCTGGGTATGGAGGATATTAAGGACCAGGGGGAACACGCCCCGGCCAATGCCGACAACTACCTGCTCTACAGCCGCTACCTGGGGGAGATAGACCCGGACTGGAAGTACCGCTGGGGCATCGGCGGGTACTGTTTTAACGATAATTTCCCCTATGACGGGAAGCTGCACCGGCGTTTCCTCGATTTTGTTAAAAAAGACAGGCGGCCCACGGTCTTTTTTACCCTGGGAAGCTGTAACACGAAGAAACGGGACCTCTTTGCCCGGCGGCTCTTTGAAATATGCTGTGAACAGGGTTACAAACTGGTGGTGGGCTGCGGCTGGTGGAAGGTGGGGGCCCATCTGCAGGACAGGGAAAACCTGTTTCTTCTGGACGGGGCCATTCCCCATGTGCTGGTATTCCCCCACGTGGACGGCATTATCCACCACGGCGGCAGCGGGACCACCCACAGCGCCGGCCGGGCGGGGAAACCCCAACTGGTCCTTCCCCTGATCATCGACCAGTTCTATTGGGCCTACCGGGTACGCGAACTGGGCGTTGGGCCGGGGGGGCTTAACATCGGGCGGATTTCAAAACGGGAACTGGAACGCAAGGTCCTGGACCTGATGACTAACCGGGGCTACCGGGAAAAGGCGGAGGCCCTGGGGGCCCTTATCCGCAGTGAAAACGGCGTTCTTGCCGCCTGTGAGCGGATCGAAGCCTCCGTTTCCCCCAGAGAGGCCGAGGCGGCGGCGGCAAACGAATAGGTTGTCCCTTTCTGAAAGCCTCTGTTTGTGCTATAAATAATAGAGTTGCTCGATAACTGTTATTATTGAACAACTCTAATGAAAGCCGTAAGCGGCTTTTTATGACAGGATTGGAGGTTTATAACTATATGAAAAGGACTCGTATGTTTTTTCACGGGGGGAACGGGGGTATAAGGCGGTTATGTGCGATTCTGCCCCTGCTGTTTCTTATTACTGCCTGTGCGTCTGTTAAACGCGTCGATTCGGACACGGTTACCGATTTAAGCGGATATTGGAACGATACGGATGTGCGGATTGTCTGCGACAGCCTGATTAAGGCCTGTCTGGATTTCCCGCGGGTTACCGCGGAAAGCGGCAGGCTGGGCAGGAACCCGGTATTCCTGGTGGGCTCTTTCCGCAATGAAAGCGACGAGCATCTTGATACGGGTATTATTGCCACCACTATGGAAGTGGCGATCTTCAATTCCGGCAAGGCGGATTTTGTTGCCGGCGGGGCCACCCGGGATTCCCTGCGGGAGGAACGGCTGGACCAGCAGAGCAACGCCAGTGAGGAGACCGCCAAGCGGCTTGCCAACGAGACCGGGGCGGATTTCCTGCTTACGGGGTCGGTAAAGACGATAGTGGATCAGGGCGGGAATACCCGTACCCGGACTTACTATGTAACCGCGGAACTTACCAATCTTGAAAATAATACCCGCCTTTGGATAGACCAGAACAGCGAAATCAAAAAAATAATTAAAAAATCCAGGGCGCGGTTTTAGCGGCGGCGGGTCCGGCCGGGTGGATTATGAAACTTCTGGCGCTGGCGTTTACCGCTGGTCTGTTTATTTCCTGCGCTACCGCATCATTTCACCAGGTGGACGGCGCCCTGAACGGGGGGGACTATGAGGAATCCGCCCGCCTTTTGGAAGATAAGCGGTCTTCTCTTTACGGCTCCGGGGACGAGATTCTCTACTATCTGGACAAGGGCATACTGACCCACTATGGGGAACTCTACAAAGAATCCTCCGGCTTGATGGAGGCCGGAGAACGGGCCATAGAGGATGCCTACACCAAGAGTATTGTCCAGGAAATTGGCACCTATCTGTTTAACGATAATGTCCGGGACTACGCGGGGGAAGATTACGAGGATATTTATATCAACAGCTTCAACGCCCTGAATTATTACCACCGGGGGGATACGGAAGGGGCCCTGGTGGAGATCCGGCGGATGAACAACAAGGTACGGAACCTGGCGGACAAGTACGGTGCGCTTACTTCAAACCTGCAAAAGAAGGCCCTGGAGGAATCCCTTACGATCCCCCCCAATCCCCAGGCCCCCTCCGCCTTTAATGATTCCGCCCTGGCCCGCTACCTGGGGATGCTCTTTTACCGGGGGAGCGGTTACCGGGACGATGCCCGGATTGACGGGAACTATCTGCGCCTTGCCTTTGCCAATTCCCCCGGTCTTTACCCCCACCCCCTGCCTTCTTCGCTGGAAGACGAGCTAAATATCCCTCCGGGAATGGCCCGGCTTAACCTGCTGGCCTTTGCGGGCCTGGCCCCGGTAAAAAAGGCCCAAACCCTCCGTCTGCCCATCGGGGAGGGGCGCTATGTGAAGATCGCCCTGCCGGAACTGGTATACCGTCCTTCCCAGGTAAACCGCATCGAGCTTGTCTTTGATGATGGCCGGCGTTTTTCCCTTGAACTTTTGGAAGATATTCAGGCCATAGCCGGGGAGACCTTTAAGGCCCGGCAGGACGTTATCTACCTGAAAAGCATAATCCGCGCCTCCCTTAAAAGCGCGGGGTCCGTAGTGCTGGACAACATGGCGGAAAAATCGGAGGGGGGAGCCGCCGCGATTTACAGCCTTTTGAGTTTTGGGGCCCAGATCTTCGCGGAGGCCAGCGAACAGGCCGACTTAAGAATTTCCCGGTACTTCCCCGCCCGGGCCTATGTTGGGGGGATTACCCTGGACCCCGGTTTTTATTCATTCGATGTTGTTTATTACCATGCTTCGGGGAAGGCCGTTGCGTCCTTCCGTCATGAAGCCGTACCGGTCCTGGAAAACCGGCTGAATTTAGTGGAGGCTGTATGTCTAAAATAGCAAAATGCCTGATTCCCGCCCTGGCGGTTCTGTTCTGCGCCGGCTGCGCGGGGAACGCCGGAAGCCGGGGAGAATATGCCGGCCCTTCCAGGGGAGAGCCTGCCTGGGTAAGTGATGTGGATCAGGTCTACAGCCGGCTCCGCTATGCGGCCGCCGTAGGCTACGGTCCCGGCCGGGCAATCGCCGAAAAAGAAGCCTTCGCGGCCCTGGTTAGCGTCTTCGGCCAGACCGTCCGGGTTGATCGGCAGTCCATGGTGGGTTACCAGGAGGCGCTGCAGCAGAACGCCGTGTCTTCATACATCAGAAATACGGAAGTCAATAATGCGATTCAAACTTCCGCCGAACTGGACACCCTGATTGGCGCGGAGATTCGGGACTACTGGTACGACGGCCGGGATACCCACTACGCGGTGGCGGTGATGGAAAAAAGCAGGGCCGCCTCCCTGTATGGGGAACTGGTCCGGGCCAACCGGGAGATTATCGAAACCCTTACCGCCATGGACGGGGAAGAAAAATATTCGCTGAACGGCTATACCCGTTATCAACTGGCCGCCAGGATTGCCGCCGGGAACCAGGTTTTTGCGAATATACTTTCCGTGCTGGGGGGGCCGAGTTCCCGGGAACCGGCGGAGGCCGAAGATTTCCGCCAGGAGGCCCAGCATATCGTTCAGCAGATACCCATTGACATACGGGTGGAAAACGACCGGACCGGCCGGATTAAAGGGGCCTTTGCCAAACTGATTAGCGGCCGGGGTTTCCAGTCCGGGGGGGATGGTTCCCGCTATGTGCTGGACGGAACCATCAGTTTTACCCCGGTGGAGCTTCCGGGGCAGGAAAATAAATATGTGCGCTACGTGCTGGAGGCCGATCTTCTGGACCGCCGCACCGGGGCGGTACTGCTGCCCTATACCGTTTCCGGCAGGGAGGGGCACCTTACAACGGCGGAGGCGGAAAACCGGGCGCTGGGGATCATCGAAAAGGAAATTGCCGCCGCCTGGGGCGCCGCCTTTTCCGCATATCTGGATTCCCTGTCGTCCGGGGAACGGTAACGGGGTTTTTGTACCGCAGGGGGCGGAGCATGGAGGATCAGCTTGTCTATCAGGACCTGGAATTTATAAAAATTCTGCCCCGCTGGGCCCAGGAATTTGCCAATAAGTACCGGTCAAAGACCACCAACCTGTATATCCTCTACGGGAATATCCGGGACTTCTTACCCCATGAGATGAACCGGGATGAATTTACCTTCACCCGGATTCAGGACTACCTTTCTGAATTTCTCTTTGGGAACCGGGACTATATCATCTACTACGACTATTCCGGGGGCGTTACCTTTTGTAACGAATCCATGGCCCAGGATTACCGGAACGTCATTCAGGGACTGTACCCCCAGGCGGAAGCGGAGGACATTATCTCCGCCGAACCCCGGAAGAGTTTTTTTTACCTGGAAAAGTACTTTTTTGCCAAAATACCCAAGAAAGGCCGCCCCAGCCGGGTGGTGCTGATCATGGACTATGCGGAATCCTTTGTCCCTTCCGGCGATTTTATACGCCTTACCGAGGAAGACCGCTACTGCCTGGTTACGCTGAGCCGCTGGGCCAATGATCCCATCCTTACCATCGGGGACATCACCGTGATCCTGCTGACGGAAAACCTGGCCGATATTTCTCCCCGGCTGATCAGTTCCCCCGCCACCGTCAAAGTGGGGGTTCCCTTCCCCGACGAAAAGCTGCGGGCCAGTTTTCTCCGCTTTAAGGAGGGGATGTCCCAGCTTATTCTGGACCGGGGGCTGAACCCGGAGCGGGTGGCCTCCATTACCAGCGGCCTAAATTTGATGAACCTGAACCGCCTGGTCCTGGAAAGCGGGGAGACCAAGACCCCCCTTTCCCTGGACTACCTGCGGCAGCGGAAAAAAGAGATTATCGAAAACGAAGCCGCGGGCCTTTTGGAATTTATGGACACGGTTCACGATCTTTCCTACGTGTCGGGCCACGATTTTGTCAAAAAACGCTTCAAAAGCGCCTCCCGGGCCATCAAGCTGGGCCGCCTGGACGTACTGCCTATGGGCTACCTCCTGTCCGGCCCCGTGGGTACGGGAAAAAGCTTCATGGTCAGCGCCTTTGCCGGGGAAATCGGCATACCCATGGTAAAATTCCGCAACTTCCGCTCCAAGTGGCAGGGGGATACGGAGTCCAACCTGGAGAAGGCCCTCAATATCCTTAAAGCAATGGCCCCCGTGGCGGTCATGATCGACGAGGCCGATGCCTTTCTGGGGGACCGGGACCAGGACGGGGACGCCGGTACCAGCAACCGGGTCTTTGCCCAGATCGCCAGCTTCATGGGAAACACCGAATACCGGGGCAAGATCATCTGGTTTCTCATCACCTGCCGGCCGGACCTTATCCCCATCGACCTGAAGCGCCAGGGCCGGGCGGAAGAACAC
>JAIRXT010000262.1 GCA_031268125.1 Treponema sp.
TCCTGCCGGGGGCAAAAACACCGCTCAAGGCGGTGGATTTTTTCCCCCGGCGCCCCATGTTACAGAGGTTTGGCATACATTTCTGAATTTCCATTGTGTTAAACCGATGATAGTTAAAGGTTGCTGTTCCAAAACTTTAGTTTTGGAACAGCCTCGGTTAAAATGAGAATTGCTGCCCACTAAGCCCCGAACCGGCAAGGGAACCGCCGGCAGGCAGGTCTGGGGGAGATTATACGGAGAGGATTTTGAGCAGGTCTTCCTCCGTGCCGGCGACAAGAATTTCCTGCCGTTTTTCGGCGCTTTTGAAAAGCAGGCTAATTTCCGCAAGAAACTGCAAATGGGGGCCGGTTTTTTCCACCGGCGAAAGGGTCATGATGAAAATCCTGCAGGGTTCGTGGTCCAGGGCCTCAAAATCCACCGGCTGATCCGAAATTCCAATACAGGCGACCAAATCCGAAATGGTGGGACTTTTGCCGTGGGGAATGGCGATACCGTGCTTCATCCCCGTGGACATCTTCTTTTCCCGTTCAATAACGGCGTTATAGGCAGCCTGACGGTCGGGAATTTTATGAGCCGCATAGAGCACGTCCAGCAGTTCATTGATAATTTCGTCCTTGGTGGTCCCTTTGAGGTGGAGTTTAATCGTTTCTGGTGTAAGTACCGTCTTAAGGTTCATAGGAACTAGTGTAAGGCCGGGTATCTGAAAAGTCAAGGATAGAGTTTCCTTCTTCGTCAATTCTCATTTTAACCATTCCAAAACGAAAAGGCGCCGGGGATCCTGCCTAAACTTGACCCACAATGTTTCTCCGGGGCCGGGAAATTGCCAGGAAAACGCATGTAGAGTCTGTCTCCGCTATTTTCAATACGCTACGACAGAGAATTCCATATGCTTTCCTGGACTCTTTCCCGGCCTCGGGTACACGATACGGGGCAAATTTAGCCCCCTGACACCCCCTGTTACACCTTTCGGGCGGCTTTTCATCCTTTCCCAAACTGAGAATTGCTGTTCTTTCTCTACTAAGGTTTTGGGCGCATCCCCGGCCCTGGCAGGCTGTAAAGACTAAATGAAGCGGAATAATGCTGGCCTCTGGGGCGGGGCTTTGCTCCGGGAAAACATTTTGGAATTCCCCGCCGGAGCGTATTGAAAATAGCACAGGCGGACTCTACAAGGCTTTTCCGGGAGCAAAGCCCCGCCCCAGATGTTACATTGCTGCAGTTTAGTCTTTACAAGCTACTGGGCGGCTTAAGCAGCGGCATTTGCGGAAAATCCTAAAATAGTGTATAGTAATTTAACAGGAGTTGGAATGACAAAACAAGAAACAGATGATCTTATTACCTGCTATTCTGATTATGTCGTAAACGGCGGGGTTATTAATAACGAACTCTACTCGAAATACGAGGTAAAGCGCGGGTTAAGGGATATCAGCGGCAAGGGCGTTGTGGTCGGCCTTACGGAAATTTCGGAAATTCTTTCGTACATTATCGAAGACGGCGATCTTGTCCCCTGTGAGGGGAAGCTGTTTTACCGGGGCATTAACATTGAACATATAGTCCGGGGGTTTTTTGAAGAAAACCGCTTTGGTTACGAGGAAGTCTGTTTTCTGCTTCTCTTTGGGCATCTTCCGTATAAAAAAGAGTTCGCGGATTTTACCGCCCTGCTGGAAGAAAACGCCGTCCTGCCGGAAAGCTTTGTCCGGGATACGATTATGAGCGCCCCCAGCAAGGACATGATGAATTCCCTGGCCAAGAGCGTGCTGACCCTCTACACCTACGACGATAATCCGGACGACATCTCCATAACCAACGTGATCCGCCAGTCGATCCAGCTTATAGCCCGGTTCCCCCAGCTTGCGGTTTACGGGTACCGGTCTTTTGCCCACTACCACAAAAACCAGAGCCTGGTGATCCACCCGCCCAGGCCGGGGCTTTCCATTGCCGAAAATATTTTGCACATGCTGCGGCGGGATTCCAGCTATACTCCCTTTGAAGCGCGTATTCTGGACCTTGCCCTGGTACTTCACGCGGAACACGGCGGCGGGAATAATTCTACCTTTACGACCCATGTGGTTACATCGTCGCATACGGATACTTATTTCTCCGTGGCCGCTTCCCTGGGTTCCCTCAAAGGCCCCCGGCACGGCGGGGCGAACATAAAGGTCGTGCAGATGCTCCGGGAACTGCAGGAAAAAATTTCGGACTGGCACGATGATAATGAAATATCCGCCTACCTTGAAAAGATCCTCAACGGGGAGGCTTTTGACAGGTCGGGCCTGATTTACGGCGTAGGCCACGCGGTGTACTCCCTCTCCGACCCCCGGGCGCTTATTTTTAGGCGATTCGTGGAGCAACTGGCGGAAGAAAAAAAACGCCGGGAGGAATACCTGCTCTATTCAAAGGTTGAATACCTGGCCCCCCGGGTTATTGCGAAAAAGCGGAAAATGTACAAAGGGGTCAGCGCCAATGTGGATTTTTATTCCGGTTTTGTTTACAGCATGCTGGATCTGCCCGAAGAACTCTACACCCCGCTCTTCGCCGTGTCCCGTATCGCCGGCTGGAGCGCCCACCGTATAGAAGAACTGGTGAACGCGGGTAAAATTATCCGCCCGGCGTACAAGTCCGTATCCCGGCCTGTACCCTACACACCGCTTGCAGAGCGCACTTGAAAAGCAGGTTCTATAAGGGAACATGATATAAGTGTTGCGATTGATGATGCGGTTAAAAAATGAAAAAGTTCAACCGGCTTTTATACCAAAATAAACATCGCTGTCCTACCGGAGAGGGGGAATCAGGGAAAAAGCCGATGGGCAGCGGATAGTAAGCACCGATGCTCTGACAGCCGTGGGTGGGGGATTTCCCCATCCCCGCTAAGCGTGCTTTTGCGGTCTTTTCATTCGGTATCCAGGTAGTTAAAAACCGTAGCCAAGGGTAGTTCCAGGACTTCGGCTATCTCGGTGGGGTCCATACCATGCTTTTGAAGCCGCTTTACCGCTTCCTCCCAGCCCTTCTCTAGGCCCTTCTCCAGGCCCTCATCCCAGCCCTTTTCTTTCCACTTCGCTATATATCCGCACTCTTCCAATACCTTTTCCAACGCCATTTCCGACATGGTTGTCAACTCCTTTACCCCATCATCATTCGCCCGGAGTATCATGTGCATATACGCCACAAGCGATAAACCCGGCGCCTCTCTCCCGCTCCCCTCTATTATCTCCCGCAGTTCCTCCCCCTTCAACCCTCCCCGCAGATTCCTTAACCACTGCTCCCCGCCGCTTCCTCCCAGCCTACGGGTCTCTATCACCTGGACCTTCACAATGTCCCCCTTCACATGGTATATCCCCGGCCATTTCTCCTCCACCTCGTAGCCGCATACCCCCCGCAGATGTTCCAGCAGCTTCTGCGGATGCCTCTCCCCCACCAGGGTCATCGTCATATTCCGGATGTCCGCCTTTTCCACTACGCTGTATAGTCGCACATAGGCCCCCGCCTTGTGGTAATCCGCCACCGAAAGGTAATCCCCCGGGCCCTTATACTC
>JAIRXT010000038.1 GCA_031268125.1 Treponema sp.
AATTCCGAATTCAAAATTCCAAATCCGAAAAGAGCCGTAAAAAATCACCGGCTTTCCTGCCGGCTGGAAAGAATCCGGGGCTCCCGCCCCAGATTCTTTCCACTTTTCGCTTTCGCGAAACTGGACCCCTCACCGCTTGTTTTGCCGCCTGTACCTTTGACCATTTTTTGGTTGAACTGTCATTTTTTTTGAATTCGCAATTACTGAATTTCAGGCGGGAGAGGCAGTTCCGCCGTTCATTCCCACCCGATGGCGGCGTATCCTACGAAGGAACCGGGGACCCCTGCGGCGTTTTCCCTTTCGGCGCTGGTGCCGTAGGCCAGGAGTGAAGCCGCCGGTTCCGCAGCGGATTCCGCTGCAGAATCCGCGGCGGAGTTCCGGGCCGTGTTATGGACAAAGCCCAGAACCCCCAAGACCGCCCCGGCGGAACAGGCCGAGCGTTCTGTCTTCGCGCGGTCCAAGACTGCGGCAGGATCTCCGGAGAGGACCGCATCGATAAAACGGCGGTCGTTGACCTCCCGTACCCAGGCCAGGGCCTCTTTTCCCTGCCCCCTGGGGCTAAAGCCGTAGTTTCGTCCGTAATGGGTCAGATCGGTGGAGCCGATGACCGCGAGCTTCCGCCCCAGGGCCTTCGCCGCCGCGGCAAGGAGCTTCCCCGTTGCGTAGGAAGAAAAATCCGCGGGAAGCCGCAGGGCCAGGAGCCGGGCACGGGGGAAAAAGAAACGGGCCAGGGGAACCAGGACTTCTACGGTGTTGTCCTGCCGGCGATCCGGCGCCCAGGCAGGCCCGGCAGAATCGTCCGCAGCGCCGGACAGGGCGGAACAGAGGGCGTCCCGCAGTTCCCCGTCGGTTTCCATAAGCCCCAGCGGGGTG
Organism: Treponema sp.; assembly: GCA_031268125.1. Taxonomy (GTDB): domain Bacteria; phylum Spirochaetota; class Spirochaetia; order Treponematales; family Breznakiellaceae; genus JAISFT01. Next base: position 874 of record JAIRXT010000038.1, read on the forward strand.
CGGAAGGCGTCCTCGGCGGCGGCCAGAACCGGGGATGACGCGGCCAGATGCCCCCCCAGAATCGCCACCGTCTCCGCCTCCCTGTCCAAGGAAGAAAAAGCCGCAGCGGCAACGGCCCCCGAGTAGTACCAGCCCGCGTGGGGAGACAGGGCGGCTAGACACGCCGGTTTTTTGCCGCCGTTTCCGGTGCGGAAACCGGTTTCAGAAACAGAACTGGCCTCCGGGGGATTACGATCCCTCCAGTTCTCCAAAAAGCGGGCAATTTCCACGGCGTTCCGGGGATACCAGCCGGGGGGCAGGGACATTTCTCGTATATTCATGCTGTCCTTCACATAATCCTTGGCCGGCAGAACCAATCCGGTCAAGTACCGTTAACCCGGATAACAATAACGCCGAAATATAAAGAGGATCATGTCAAACCAAAGAAACGAGGGGAAAACCCCGGTTGTAAGCGTCATAATTGCCGCTTTTTGTATCATGCTCTACCTGGGGGGGCTCTCCTACGGGGCCCTGAGTATCTACAACAGTATAACGGAGCGCCGGACCCTGGTGGACAGGGAATTCGACGGCCTGGCGGACCTGGTCTCCTCCGCGGGGGTTCTGGGTTTTATGAACGAACCGTTTATCCAAACCATTCAGGATGCCATTGATAATTCGGAAACCCTTTTGGGGGCGGTCATTACCGGGTCCAGGGGAGAATTCGCCTTTGAGCGGGAACGGGGGACGGTGATCAACTGGGTGAATGATTCTCCCCGCTTTGTTCCCCGCTTTGGGGTTACCAACCCGCCGAAGTATCAGCCCCTGCAGATTACCGGCCAGCGGAACGCAAATATTTATGCGGTTTCCGGGTATCTGGATTACGATTACTGTATCACCGTCCTTAAAAAAACCCTGTTGATAGTCCTGTCTTCCCTGACGCTGGCGTTTTTTACACTGCTCATGGACGCGTTGCTGGCAAAAAACCGGCTTCGGGATTCCCGGACTCCCGGAGAAGGAAAAGCCCCGGAGGAACCGGAGGGCAGGACGCCGGAGGATGAAAACAGCGGCGCCCGGCCGGAATCCGTCGAACCGGAACAGGCGGAAGACAAAGCCCCCGTCTTTGAAGGCGAGGCGCCTTCTGACGCGCTGAATTTTGATTTTGGCGAAGGGGCCGCCGCAGAAATGCCCCAGGGGCTTTTTTCCCCCCGGGGGGGCATCGGCTGGGAAGCCTATACCGGAGACCGGCTCAGCTCGGAACTACACCGCTGCGCTTCTACCGAACAGGATCTGGCTCTGATTACCGCGGTAATCAAGGAACCGGGGGCTTTTAGTGATGAACAATTCCGCCGTTTCTGCGAGGAAGCGGTACTGTTTTTTGAGCACCGGGACCTGATCTTTGAATACGGGGAACAGGGTATTTCGATCATCCTCCCCAACATCAACCTGGAACAGGCATTCGCCCAATCCGAGGAATTCAACAACCGCCTTCCCGGCAAGCTTTCCCTCCCCGCGAATTCCAGGCTGGACCTCCGCTTCGGCATCAGTTCCCGGGCAGGACGCCTGATCGACGCAAAGCAGATTATGCTGGAAGCGGGGGAAGCCCTTGAAAGGGCCTCCGGGGATCCCTCCGCTTGTATCGTGGCCTTCAAAAGCGATCCCGAAAAATACCGGCAGTTCATCAACAAACGCCGGTAGCGATTCCTGCGGCCGCGGGCCGGTTCATTTCTTAAAAAATTCCGGCTCCCGGAAGATTCTGTCCAAGGCCCAGGGACCCAGCGCATAGCCGTAGGGCCCCGCGCCACCGGGGGACCCCAGGACCAGCGCCTGCCGCCGCCCGGAATCTTCCTCCGGGGGGCCAAGGCTTACGGCCAGCACGCGTCCGTCCCCCAGTTCCAGACTGATCCGGACGTCCTCGGAGAAGGACGGGGCAGGGACAAAATCGTCCCCTGTCATATTGAGAATTCCGCTGATATACGAATCCACCCGGCTTTTTTCAAGGGCGCCGGGGTCCAGGGAACGATCCCCCGCGTCGATCCGCCAATTGTTTTGCTCCCGGGTTATGACCACAGGACCGGCCGTTTCGCCGGAAGCCGGGCCGGGGGGGACAAGGGTAAGGCGTTGAACAGAATCCGGCGCAATACCGCCGTCTTCACTTTCGGGAAAAAGCCGCAGGTTATACCAGAATCCGGCATCGCCGTCGATATAGGTAATCAGGTCCCCGCCGCCGGATCGTACTTCCCCGCCGTTTGCCTTTCGCAGGTACAGACCGCCGCCGCCTGCGTTTCCGATCAGCAGATCCAGCAGGGGAAGCCCCGCCCCGCCCCCCAGGGTAATCCGGGAAGCCTGGGTTTCGGACAGGCCGAACAGCCCGTAGTTGGAGGAAGATCGCCGGGGGTAGGAATCCCTCTGGGAAAGCAGGTTGAGAAGCTCGTCAATTCTTGCCTGCCGGGCGGGGTACTCCAGCCCGGCGCGGAGTACCAGCCAGCGGCCGTTCCGGCGCAGCAGAGTTACCCGGTTTTCCTCGTCAGAATCCTGATTCCGGACGGCGGAACTCCCCATAAGATCGATCCGGTCCACGGAGTCCCGCAGCCGGGAGTCCAGCCAGGTGTACAAATCGGAACGGCGGCCGCTCCGCTGGGGATCAAACACCAGGGTCAGGACATAAACCAGCGCCAGAACCGCCGCAAGGGAGGAGAGGAAAATCAGTTTTTGCCGGTACTTCATGAGCGCCCCCGGTTTTGTTTTTTTCCGCGGTTCCAGGCGAAGAACAGCCCCGCCCCGATCAGGGCCAGGGGAAGGAAAACCACGTTAAGACCCTGGGCAAAACCCATGACGGACAGTTTCCGGGCCGGGCCGGTAATGGCGTCCAGCCGCCCGGTGCCGCCGGAACGGCTGCGAATCGCAATCAACTCATCGTCGTTCCCCAGCCAGTCCAGGGCTTTTATCATAAATTCCAGGTTGTAATCCGCCTGGGTGTAGTTTAGTAAGCCGGTAATCATATCCGTGTCGGAAACCACGATGATCCGGGAAGGGACCGCGGCGGCGGGAAGATCGGGAAGCTCCTCCCCTTCCCGCTCAGGCTTCGCCGTTCCCCTGAACCAGGAAGGGAAGGTCCCCGAAAGGCTGAGGCCCAGTATGTGCCGGCCTTCGGTTCCTTCTTCCACCTGGAATCCCAGTTCCGGGTTGGTAACAAAGCGATCTTTTTGTACCCAGCTTTCCGGCGTACTGGTAAAAAGAATCTCCGCATCCACACCCTGGGGGGGATTTTGGCTGATATGGCTGGGCCAATACAGGTCCAGGCCGGGAAAATTCGCGGTTAGCGGGTGGCTGGCGGCGGCGTTCTCCCGTAACACGCCGAACCAGTGGGGATACCGGACGATTCTAAACTGAAGGGAACCGTTGGGGGCCTGCATCTGGTACTGCAGGGTACGGGCGCTCTGGTCCAGGGTCAGTTCCGGCTGCACCGTGGCGCCGTAAAAGGACACCATCGCCAAAAGTCCCTTATCCTCCATGACCCTTGCGTCCAGATTGCCTTCGCTGTCCACAAAAACCGCCTCCAGGGCAAACAAGACCTTCCCCCCGCCTTGGATGTAGTGGTCAATCCGGTACAGGGACCACTGATCCAGGTCCTCCACTCCCCCCAGGACCAAAAGGGCCGGCAGGGCGGGGGGAATCTCCTCACCCGCCCCGATAAGCCGGGCCCGGTAACCCGACTGGCTGAGGACCTGGGCCAGGGGCTGGTAGTGGGTGTTCCATTGGCGGTAGGAGTCCCCCACCAGGACGCCAATCCGGCGTTCCGTCCCCCGCAGCAGGGAGCGAATCCGGGAAGTAATGTCGTATTCCAGGGTGTCCAGGGAAAAAACCACCGGCAGTACATCGGCCTGGTCCAGATATTCGATCACAATCCCCGTATACACCGTTGCTACGCTGGCCTGGTCCTGCTCCACGGTCTGAATCTGCTGGGGAATAAGTCCCAGGCGTTCCGTATCCAGCCCCTCGTTTGCCTTGGCGGGGTCCTGCCGGTCAAAGCGTATGCTTCCCCCCGACCAGGACGCGTATTCCCGGAGCAGGTCTTCGATCTCCGCCGGTATGGGGAACATAGAGGCCAGCCTGTCCGATACATAATAGGTGATCCGCAGTTGATCCCCCGGGGGTATTTCATCCCGAAGATTCCGCGAAGCCGCGGAAAGGGTATGGGAACGGTCCCTGGTAAGGTCCAGGCGGACCCAGAGCCGCCGGGATACCAAAAAACCCAGAACCAGGACCGCAATCGAAAGAACACAGAGGGTTGCCGCCTGACGTTTGTTCATGGCCCCTACCTCCACTTCCGGAAAAGAAGTACCTGGGTAGTAAGAAACAGAAAAAGCAGGGTACTCAGGATAAAGAAGGCCAGGTCCCGGCTGTCCAGAATGCCCCGAGAAAAACTTTCAAAGTGAAAACTAAGGGACAGGAAGTTGCACAGCTCCGCCGCGAACCGGGGAAGATTCAATACCCGGCTTATCTGGTTTATCAGGGTAACGGTAAGCAGCACTACGGCGCTCCCCAAAAAGGCCCCCGCCTGGTTCCGCGAAAACGAAGAGAAAAAAAGCCCCATAGCGGTGGCGGATGCCCCCAGAAGCAGGACCCCCGCATACTCCCCCAGGATGATCCCGCCGTCAAAATTCCCCAGGGGCAGGATCGACAGGGGGAGCGGGACCGTAAGGAGCAGGAACACCGCCAGCACGCCGAAGGCGGCGGTAAATTTCCCCAGCACCAGGTTCCATTCTGAAAAGGGCATGGTGAGGAGCAGTTCCATGCTCCCGGTCCGCCGCTCTTCCGCCCAGCTTTTCATGGTAATCGCCGGGATAACAGCGATATAGGCCAGGGGAAAGGCGGCAAACCAGGAGCGGAGGCTCGCCATATCCCGGGCAAAGAACTGCTGGAAATAAAACAGCCAGATATTCACAAAGAGCAGAAAAAACACCCCGGTACCGTAAAAGACCGGGGAGATGCAGTAGGAGTATAGCTCCTTGCGGACCAGGGCGGCGGTACTCCCGCCGCGTGGGTTACCGTTCTTCACCGGCAGCCTGCCTTTCCGCCGGCGTTACGGCGGTAGAAACGTCCCCGCCGGGGGCGGTCAACTGGACAAAAATGTCCTCCAAACTCAGGGAACGGCGGTTCATCATCAGAATCTTAAAACCTTCCCGGACCGCCCAGTCAAAGATTGCCTCCCCTCCCCCGCCGCCGGGCATGAAAAAGGAAAGCCGCACCGTATTATCTTCGAGGTTTTCGATCCGGGGGTTGGCGTAGTCCCGGCCCAGGGCGGGAAGCTTGTCCAGGGCCGGTTCTCCCCCTTTTAGGCAGAGTTCCCAGGTATCCCCCCCCCTCATGGCCCCGGCAATGTCTTCCGGCCGGCCCTGGGCGGCAATCTTCCCCCGGTTGATGATAAGCACCTGCCCGGCTACGGCCTCTACTTCCTGCAAAATGTGGGTGGAGAAGATCACGGTTTTCCGTTTTCCCAGTTCCCGGATAAGGGAGCGGATCTCGATGATCTGGTTGGGATCCAGCCCGGTGGTAGGTTCATCCAGAATCAGGATGGGGGGATCGTGGAGGATGGCCTGGGCCAGACCGGTCCGCTGCCGGAACCCCTTGGACAGCGTTTCGATTCGCCGGGAGCGGCAATCCGCCAGCCCGCAGGCTTCCATACTCAGATCAACGGCCGCCCGGCGTTTAGTCCGGGGAATAAGCCGTGCGGCGGCCGCGAAGTTAAGGTACTCCTCCACGGTTAATTCCCCGTACAGGGGCGCCATTTCCGGCAGATAACCGATGCGCCGCTTCAACTCCACCGGATCTTCGGTTACCGGAACACCGTCCACCAGGGCGCTGCCCCCGCTGGGGAAATGGTAGCCCGTAAGGATCTTCATGATGGTAGTCTTCCCCGCCCCGTTGGGCCCCAGAAAGCCCAGGACCTGGTCCTGACCCACCGTGAAGGAAACCCCGTCCACCGCCCTTACATGACCGTAATACTTGCTTAGGTTTTGTACCTCAATCATGATTAATGACCATAACACAAAAAAACAGCTAACGTCTGCGGGTAAGGGAAACACTACGCCGGGACTACTTTCAAAACTGCCAGCCCGCGCCGGCAAAGGGACGCAGATAACCCGGCGAAGGATCGTTTACCGTAAAGAAGTGGGTAAAATCCAGCCCGGCTTCTACAAAAAAAGGTTTCCTGATAAGCCACTTAAAAGAAACTCCGGCGGTAATGACCGGGATGAGGATTACCGCCGGCTTTGTCTTCCCTCTGTCGAAGGTAAAATAATAATCCAGCACCGAATACATGCCGCCGCCGATACGAAAGTCAAAGGCCATTACCCGGTTTGAAAGCCAGCGCTGGTAAAACCCGTAGATCGCGGCGCCGGGTATATGGGCCTGTACGGTAAAATCTTCCTGTGCCGCCAGGAAATAGTTCCAGGAGGGTTCAAGTTCAAACCTCATATAGCCCCAGCGCTGCTTTAAAGGGATAACGCTCAAACGGCTGTATGCGCCGAGGGGGAAAAAAGCCGTTCCAAATAATTCGGTAATATGCCCATAGCCTGAATTTTTCAGGTAGATTATAACTACACGGGGTATTTTACTCTAAAGGCGTCAAGGATGGTCTTTTGGATTTTTGAGACCGGGAAAAGGATACGGCCGCCTTTAATATACCGGACTCTGAGTTTTTCCATGTGCCGGCGCGGTTTATCACGCCGCTTTTCCGCTGTTCCAAAAGGCTGCGCCTTTCCCTCTCGTCAGCGAAGCCTTTTGTTTCGGCAATGTCCTGGATAGTCACGCCGGCGTGACCATCAA
>JAIRXT010000047.1 GCA_031268125.1 Treponema sp.
CACGGGATTTCCCGCAGGGGAAGCCCGTGGAATTGGAGCGGATAGCCCGGTTCCCGGCCCAGGGGCCGGGAATGCGCCCAAAAGAAGGGGTTGAAAATTCCTATGCGTTTATCCTGGGCGCCGCAACATTTCCATTGACAATCTTTCAGCGCCGGGCCAGACTAGGCCGGAGGAGGATCTATGACTTTTCCCAGAACTACCGTGGGGGGTGTTTCTCTCCCGCGGATGCTGATTGGTACAAACTGGCTTTTTGGCTGGAGCCACACAGGTCATGCGGCGGACACCTTTATTAAAGACGTTCATTCAAAGACCGATTCCTTTGTTCCTGTCCTGGAGGCGTATCTTAGCCGCGGGGTAGACGCTATCATGGGGCCGTTTTCCACCCACCCGGGGGCGGCAGAAAAGATACACGCCGCCCAAGACACTCTGGGCAGGAAGATAATTATTATAGATACGCCGGTGGTCAATGTGGATGACAACGCCGCCGCCCGCTTGGAAACCCGGGCAATTTTTAAGCGGAGCGCGGAGATTGGCTCTACGTTTTGCCTTATCCACCACGCAAGCTGCGAGCAATTGGTAAACAAGAACCGTCAAACCCTGGACCGGCTTCCTGACTACCTGGGGATGATCCGGGACGCGGGGCTTATACCGGGGCTCAGCGCGCACATGCCGGAGGTTATACAGTACTGCGATCTTAACGGCTACGATGTGGAAACCTATATCCAAATATTCAACTGCCTGGGATTCATGATGCAGATAGAGATCGAGTCGGTAATCAAGATCATCCACGAGGCAAAAAAGCCCGTCATGACCATCAAGCCGATGGCCGCCGGCCGCACTACGCCGTATGTGGGGCTTACCTTCAACTGGAATGTCCTGCGGCCCATCGACATGATCACGGTGGGGGTCTTAAGCAGGTACGAGGCGGAGGAAAATATCGAGATTTCCCTGGCCGCCCTGGAACACCGGCTCCCCGATCTGGAAGGCCGCTCCAGTCCCGCGGCCCAGAGTATCATCCGTTGACAAGGGGCCGGTTTCAAAACCAATTTTGCAGCCGGCCAGGTTGAAGGCTACAGACTGCGGCGGGGTAAAGTCTAACAGGCTGCTAAACACAACTCAATAAATTTAACCACCAGCCAACACGACGAACAAACCCGGTTCGTGTGGTCCGCGTTCGTGATGGTTTGTGAGGTAAATTTTTCTTCGGGAAATGACGCTTTGCGGGATATTTCACGGTTGAAAGAAGTAAACTCAGGCGCCCTGCTCTGCATTGACATTTCACTTCCTATTCCAGCAGCGATATGCTAGTCTAAGCGCCGGAGGATATAGTGATGAAAAAATTGTTGCAACTTGCTGTTATTGCGCTTGTTCTGGTTTCAGGATGCAGCGTTGCCGCCCCAACGGTGGATATCACCCTTATGGCCACTTCGGATGTCCACAATTATTACCTGGATTACGATTATTTTACCGATATGCCGACGGCTCAAAATGGGCTGGTCAGGATCGCATCGGCAATGAAGGAAATCCGGGATGGAAACCCCAACACCCTGTATTTCGACAACGGCGACTTTATCCAGGGGAATCCTTTCGGGGAATACTTGGCAAAGACCCCCCTCACAGCGGGGGAGATAAGCCCCATCATGCGTCTGCTCAACGCTTTGGGACCGGACGCTCAAACTCTTGGCAACCACGAATTCAATTTTGGCCTGGACTACCTTGGCCAGGTGATAAGCGGGGCGCAGTTTCCGGTAGTAAGCGCTAACGTAACGGCCATAGCTACCGGCGACCCCTATTTTGAGCCTTGGACCATGCTGACAAAGACCTTTACGGATGATAAGGGCAAAAAGCAGACTATCCGCATCGGCGTGCTGGGCCTGCTTCCCCCGCAGATCGTGAATTGGGACGGGGCGCACCTCCTGAACAAAGTGGTCACCCAGGACGGATACCTCACGGCCCAAAAGTACGTGCCGGAAATGAAAGCCGCGGGGGCCGATCTGGTCTTCATTCTGGGGCATACGGGGATCGTGGACTTCCCCTGGAAGGGAATGGAAGAGAATTTCGGCTATTACCTCACGGAGATTCCCGGTGTGGACGCGGTGATAACCGGCCACGTCCACCAGAAGTTCCCCAGCCAGGCGTATGCTTCGACCAGGGGAGCGGATGTGGAGAAGGGAACCATCAATGGCGTTCCCGTGGTTATGCCCAACAGTTTCGCCGACACCCTGGGGGTGATTAGCCTCAAGGTACAGAAAGACGGCTCCTCATGGAAGCGTGTGGACGGCGGCTCCCGGCTGGTTTCCATTTACGATGCGGCTGCGGCGCAGTCCCTGTACCCGGCGGATGAAGCGTTGAGCCAGCTTCTGGCAAAGGAACACGAAGCGGTTCTGGCCTACATACGCGCCCCGGTGGGCGCCGACGAGGGGGGAGCCACCGCGGGCGGCGGGCTTACGGAGCCCCTGAACAGCTTCTTCGCCATGGCCTTGGATGATTATTCGGTGCAGATAATCAACGATGCCCAGATCTGGTATACCAAAGAAGCGCTTAAAGGCACCGAGTTTGAAAATCTGCCCATCATCTCCGTGGCCGCGCCCTTCAAGGCCGGCGACAGGCAAGGCCCACGGTACTACACCAATGTGCCAAAAGGCCCCCTGGCGGTCAAAAACATCGCGGATCTGTACGTCTTTTCCAATACCATCACGGTCCTCAAAGCTACCGGGGCGGATATTAAGGAATGGCTTGAGATGAGCGCCGGCCAGTTCAACCAGATTGATCCGGGCAACAAAGGGGAGCAGCTTGTCATTAACAACGACTTCCCTACCTACAACTACGATGTCTTCGACGGGGTAAGCTACAAAATCGACGTGAGCCAGCCGGCCAAATACAACCGCGACGGCACCATCAATGACCCGAATGCCCAGCGGATTAGAGACCTCCGCTTCCAGGGGCAGCCCATCAAGGCCGGCCAGGAATTCGCGGTGGCCTCCAACAACTACCGGGCCTACGGCGGCGGAAATTTCCCCGGGGTCCGGCCCGACAAGATCATCTACGCCAGCCCCGACGAAAACCGCCAGACGATCCTCAAGTACATAGAATATATGAAAGAAATAAGCCCCAGGACCGACGGCAACTGGTCGCTGATCCTGCCCGCCGGAGCGGGGCCCATCCTGTACCAGAGCTCGCCGGACGCGCAGAACTCCCTGCCGCCGGGGATTAGCTTTGTCAGGCTCGATGAAGCAGGCTACGGCCTTTACCGGCTGAACAATTAACAAAAAGCCCGTGGGGTTCGGGCGCTGATTCGCAAGCGGGGTCCATACCCCATCGAACCTTAGGCTCGCGCTTGCTCCGGCTTAAATATGTAGCGCTTAGATTTGCGGGTATGGATTCCCCGCATACAATCCATACCTTGCAGAGTAAGTCCGCAGGGCTTAAAGATGGGACTGTCCAGGAAATTAGTTACTTTTCGGACAGTCCCATTTTCGTTTACTCCGCCCAGCCCCTGCTTCTGCCTACCGCCCTGCGCCATCCTGAAAGAAGCCTGTCCCGCTTTTCCGCAGACATGAAGGAGCCAAAAGATGCGCCGCAGCGCCACATGCGTTTTACTTCATCAGGATTTTCCCAAAAGCCCACGGCAAGATACGCTGCGCCGAGGGCTTTTGTTTCCCGGACCGCCGGAGTTGTGGCGGACTGCTGACCAAAAGCGCAAGACTGGCATTTTGTGTTGTCTTTGCAGGACAGGCAGACAACACCCGGAG
>JAIRXT010000048.1 GCA_031268125.1 Treponema sp.
CTCCTGGACGCGGAGACCGGCGCCGTCCTCTACGAAAAAAACGCCGATGAACCCATACCCCCCGCGTCCCTTACCAAACTCGTTACCATCCACCTCATCTTACGGGAAGTAAAGGCCGGCAGAGCCTCCCTGGACGAAGTGCTGGAACCCCCCTCTAAAAGCTGGGCCATCAACCAGCCCCCCCGTTCCAGCCTGATGTTCCTGGCCGCAGGGCAGCATCTCAGCCTGAGGGACCTTATCCTGGGCTTGGCCGTGCCCTCCGGGAACGATGCCGCCGTGGCCGCGGCCCTGCGCTTCGCCCCCACCGTGCCGGAATTTGCCGGCCTGATGAACCAGGAGATGGAAGCCCTGGGGCTGGCGAACACCCGCTTTGTAGAACCCTCCGGCATTTCCGAAGACAACATGACCACCGCCCGGGAATTCGCCCTGTTTTGCCGGACCTATCTCTCCCTCTACCCGGAGACCCTGAAGGAATTCCATTCGGTCCCGGAATTCGCCTACCCCAAGGCGGAAAACGTGGCGGAACGCTACCGGGAACGGCCGGGGACCATCGTCCAGTACAACCACAACAGCCTGTTAAAAAATTTCCCCGGAACCGACGGCCTTAAAACCGGGTACATCGACGAGGCGGGCTACAACATCGCCCTGACCGCCCAGCGGGAAGGAACCCGCTTCATCCTGGTCCTGCTGGGGGCCCCCGCCGTCTGGGGGGGCGACCGCATGCGGGACGAAGACGGCCAAAACCTCCTCGCCTGGGCCTTCGAACAGTACCGGACCATCCGCCCCCTTATCGGGGAAATCGAACCGGCCCCCCTCTGGAAGGGCAGGGAAAAACAGGTCCGGCTCAGCATTGCCGAAACGCCGGACTTTACCGGACCCAAAGACCGGGGCCGGCAGCTTTACCTTGCCGCCGAACTCAAAGATCCCCTCATCGCCCCTCTGCCGGCCGGTGAAGAAGTGGGAACCCTCATCCTCTTCGACGACGTCGGCGAACTGCGCCGCATCCCCCTCCTGACCGCGGAAGCCGGCGAACGGGGGGGCCTGTTCCGGCGGCTCTGGGATTCAATCCGGCTCTTCTTCCGCAAACGGCCGTCCGGGCGGTAAATTTGACCCGGTTTGTGTATCTGCGGCAAGGGCGGCGGAATACATGCAGGAGGCCGCTTCACAACCATGAACAGGACAAATTTTGAGCAGGTCCGGTACGGAAACTCAGAGGGCGTTAAACCCATCGTAACCAATCTGGTTTTTACCTATCCCCATTGGCATAACGAAACAGAAATTGTCTTTTCCTGCCGGGGAGAGCTGCTGCTGGAATACGGCGGGATAAAACGGATTCTCCGGCAGGGAGAAATCGCCCTCATAAACCCGGCAAAAATTCACGCCGTAAATTCCGTGGATTCAGAAAACGACAGGGAAAACATTGTATGTATGCTTCAGTTAAGCGGACAGTTCTTTCGTACCATGTCCGCGCGGATCGATTCCCTGCGGTTTTCCGACCGCATAGAAGGACCGGAGGCGGAAGAAATCAAAAAATACCTGTTTCTTATTATGGACGAGGAACAAAACAAACGGGAAGAACGTTCCGCGGTTATCTACGGATTCTGCGGGCTTGTCGCCGCCCTCCTGGTGCGCCATTTCAGCGAAAAAATCCCCCCGGAGTCCCGCAAAAACGAACAATCGCCCGAATATAACCGCAGCCATGACCGGCTCAAGAAGATTCTCAGCTTCATCAATGAACATTTCGCGGAAAGCCCTTCCCTAAACGATGCCGCAAAAACAATCTATGTCAGTCCTTACTACTTCTCGCATTTTTTTACCCAGGCAATGGGGATGACCTATTTGCAGTACATCAACTATGTAAAGATAACAATGGCAAAGCAAAGCCTTGCCACAACAGACGATGCCGTCATTAATATCCTGTCCCGCTGCGGTTTTTCCAACGCGAAAACCTTTAACCGCGTATTTAAGGAAATCGTCGGGTGCAGCCCGAGTGATTACCGTAAATTTGTTTACGGCCAGACAAAGATCATCCTTCCGTCGTTTGAAAAAACACACCTGGGCAGTTATGTTAATTTCCACAGCCCCATTACAATTCCCCAGGCTCTGTACCGCCCCTATGACGGGGAACAAGGGGAAACGGAGCGTCCTGAGGGAGCGGAAAATTTCGCCGTTAGAAACATAGAGGCGGATATTAACAAAAGTGCGGAAAAACTTAACACCTATTTTCGAAAAATGGTAGGAACGGCCCGGGCAAGCGATTTTTTACGCAAAGAAGTGCAGGAACAGTTTCGCAGCATGATACCGGAAATTGGTTTTGAATATGTACGTTTCCCCGGCATCTTTGACGATACCATGTGCGTTGTCCGGGAAGACGGCCGGTTTAACTGGCGGTACATCGACGATGTTCTTGATTTTCTTATGGAACTGCACGTAAGGCCCTTTATCGAATTATCTTTTATGCCTTCGCTGCTTGCCTCCGGTAAAACCACCATGTTTTACTACCGGGTAAATATTACCCCGCCCCGGAACATGGAAAAATGGGGAGACCTTATCGGCGCTTTTATGGCGCATATTGTTTCCCGGTACACCCTGGAAGAAGTAAAAAAATGGTACTTCGAGGTATGGAACGAACCTAATCTTCCCGCCTACTGGTCCGGCGGTTTTGATGCCTACCTGCGGCTTTACCGCACAACCGTTACACGCATAAAATCGGTATCAAAGGATATCAAAACCGGCGGACCTGCGCTTTCAAGTTTCCGCGATATTAACGCAGAAAGTTTTTTGCGGGATTTTTTACGCCGCTGTGCTGCAGAAAACATTCCCCTGGACTTTGTTTCCGGTCACCCTTATCCTATCGCCTGCTATGAAGAAAACGGAAGGCAGCGGGTAGTCTTTTGTGATTCAGACAGCACCGGACATGACATGCGGTGGTTTGGCGGCATTGTCCGCGAATATTTCGGCAGGGGGACCGAGATTCATTTTGATGAATGGAACAGTTCCCCCCACGGGCGGGATCCTGTCCACGATACCGCCTTCATGGCAGTTTTTCTTCTGCACAATTATATTAACTGCCGGAACATAGCCAATTCCCTGTGCTATTGGAGCGTTACCGACCGCTTCGAAGAACACGGCCTTGACCCAAATGAATTTCACGGGGGTTTTGGCCTTGTAAGCATGTCGGGTTTCAAAAAACCGCAATACTACGCCTTCAGCGCCCTCTTTGCCCTGGGAGAAGACGTCCTTTCCCAGGGTAAAGACTATATCGTAACCTACTCCCCGGCGAAGGCGGAATTACAGGTTCTGTGCTGGAACTACGTACACTACAACCGGGCTTACGCCAACGGCGGCCCCGGTGATTTTTACGAACGCTACAAGATGTTTAACGAGGGCAGACCGCGGCGTTTCCGCGTTAAACTGGCCGGGCTTTCTTCCGGCGATTATCTAGTGGAAAGGACCGTATTTAACCGTGCCCACGGAAGCGTCTTTGACTTCTGGCTGAAAAACGGCGCCCTTGCTTCGTTAAGCCCCGGACAATGTTCCATCTTTCGCAGCCAATGCAGGCCGGAAATAGGCATAGAAATCCTAAAAAGGCCGGATTCCGGTCCTTTTGTTGAAGAAACGGTCGAACCTTTCGGTTTTACCCTGCTAAAGCTGCGGCCCATCGCAAAAAATGAGAACTAAGCACGGTCAATACCCGCATTGTTTTAGCGCCGCCGTAAAAAAGCAAAAAAAAAGAATAATGACAGCAAAAAAAACAATAGACGGTTCTCTGTAATCCCGCTAGTTTTATTTTTTATGCAAAGCAAGCCTGTTTCAAAAAAGGGGAACCTGATCATGAATACACGCGCTCCCTGGGAGCTGCCGCAAAAGTACCGGCTTTTCTTGCTGCTGCTGCCCTTTATCGTACTTGTAATACTGTTTGCCTATCTGCCGCTTTACGGGTGGCGCTACGCTTTCTTTAATTACCGCCCCGGCCTCCCCCTTAAATTGTCAAATTTTGTGGGCCTTGACTGGTTCCGGTCTATTATTTCATCGGGCGCACGGCGGGCCGAAGTAGTGCGGGTCATGAAAAACACACTGGCCATCAGCGCCCTGGGGATTCTCACATCCTGGCTCCCCATCGCCTTCGCCGTTTTACTGTCGGAGATCCGCAGCCTTCACTACCGGAAGTTCATTCAAACGCTGACCACTATCCCTAACTTTATCAGTTGGGTTCTGGTGTACTCCTTCGCCTTCGCGCTGTTTTCGGTGGACGCAGGTTTGGTAAACCGGATACTGATCGATGCGGGTTTTACGGACAAGGGTATCAATTTTTTGCTTTCCCCGGACCATATCTGGATCAAGATGACGGCTTGGAGTACATGGAAGGGGTTGGGCTGGGGAGCGATCATTTATTTAGCAGCGATTGCGGGGATCGACCAGGAACTCTACGAGGCCGCCCGGGTTGACGGTGCGGGACGCTTCCGGCAGATGCTGCATATCACCCTGCCGGGGCTGCTGCCGACATATTTCGTACTGCTTATGCTTTCTGTTGCCAACCTGATCAACAACGGCATGGACCAGTACTTTGTTTTCAGAAATGCCATGAACAAAGATACCATAGAAGTTCTGGACCTCTACGTGTACAACCTTGGCTTTGGCGGTAATTCTACATCGGGCATACCCTTTGCCACAGCCGTCAGTATGCTGAAATCGGTAGTAAGTATAACGCTGCTCTTTTTTTCCAATACCCTGTCAAAGCTGCTGCGGGGAGAGAATATTGTATAATCCGGCCCGCCCGGCCGGCCATTGGAGGCATACGATGAAACAGAAAAAAATCCGGCTGTCCGCCGGGGACATGGTTTTTAACGCCGTTAATTATTTTTTCTTCGGCATTTTTACGGTTATATGCATCCTTCCCTTTTATTATCTCTTTATCAATACTATCAGCGACAACGATCTTACCCGGCGGGGGCTTATCACCATTATTCCCCGGGGTATCCATATCAACAATTATCTCCAGGTTTTCAAACTCCGGGGGCTGGGAAACGCGGCGTTTATATCCGTACTACGGACCGTTGCGGGCAGCGCGGCCACGGTGGCCGGATCGGCCTTTGTGGGCTACCTGGTTACAAAAAAGGAAATGTGGGGCCGCAAATTCTGGTACCGCTTTATCATCATTACCATGTATTTCAGCGCGGGACTGGTGCCCTGGTACATGAACATGGTATTCCTCCACTTAACGAATAACTTTCTGGCCTATATTCTGCCGGGCATCGTGGCGCCCTTCAACATAATTCTGGTTAAAACCTACGTCGAATCTATCCCCGCGTCCCTGGAAGAATCCGCCGCCATAGACGGAGCGGGGACCCTGCGGATATTTACCGGCATCATCTGCCCCCTCATCGTACCTATTCTGGCGACCATTGGGGTATTCTCCGCGGTGGGGAACTGGAACTCCTTTACGGATACGCTTTTTCTTATGACCAACGAGCGGTTGTTTACCCTCCAGTTTGTGTTGTACCGCTACCTTAACGAGGCTAACTATCTGGCTTCGATTATGCGGTCCGGCACCACCGGCAGCATGGTGAATGCTGCCCAGGTTCTTACGCCGCGGACCATACAGATGACCATATCTATGGTGGTGGTGTTTCCCATCCTGATGGTTTATCCGTTTTTACAGCGTTTCTTTATCAAAGGCATCATGATCGGCGCGGTCAAGGGATAAGAAGAACGATTCGGGAATTTCCCGGACGGCCTTTTATTATATTCTAAGGAGGTTCTTATGAGAAAGAACGGGATGAAGATCATACTAACGGCGCTGCTCATTGTCGCGGCTGCAGGCGAAGCGTTTGCAGGGGGGACACGCCAGAAAAGCGCCGGCGGACAGGACCTGTACCGCGTGGAGGTGTACACCCAGTTGGCCAACTACGCGGGTGTGCAGGTCGGATGGTTCGCTAAACTGGTTAAGGACAAATTCAACCTGGAACTGAACATTATTCCTACCGCCGAGGGAACCTTCTCTACCCGGATGGCGGCGGGGAACCTGGGGGACCTGGTGGTCTTTGGCCATAATGGTGAGGAGTTTCAAAACGCCATTGAAGCGGGCATGATCCTGGACTGGAACCAGGGGGGCCTTTTGGAGAACTACGGCAAGGATATTACGGCCAACCTTTCCCGGGCCCTGCGGCATAATGCGGACGTGTTCGGGAAGGGTACTGCCGTTTATGGATTCGGCCACAGTGTGGCCTCTAACTCCAGTTCCTTCGAAGCGTCCTTCTACCATCCCGACATACGCTTCGATATTTACCAGGCCATCGGGTCCCCGGAAATTCCCAATCTCATGGGCTACCTGGATGTCCTTAAACAGATGGTCGATTACCAGCCCCTGGGGGATTCGGGCCTCCCCGCTTATGCCATTTCCCTGTTCAGCGACTGGGACGGAGACACGGTAATGAGTGTCAGTAATATGGGGGCCTTCTACGGCTGCGATGGATTTGGATTCACCCTCTATGATGAAGAAACAAACACCGCCCAGCCGGTGCTGGATTCCGGCAGCTACTACATGCAGGGTCTTAAATTCTTCAACAAGGCATACCAAATGGGCATTCTGGACCCGGATTCGGCAACACAGACCTTCAGCGATGTGGCAAACAAGTACAGCGACGGCCGGGTGTACTGGAGCATCTTCTCCTGGCTGGGGCCCACGAACTACAACACCCCGGAACGGCTCGCGGCGGGCAAGGGGATGTTCGGGGTAACGGCAAAGGATCAGAAGAACATCGTCTACGGTACCACCGTGTATGGCGGGGACCGTATCTGGTCCATCGGTTCCAAGGCAAAATACCCCGAGCGGATCATGGAACTGATAAACTGGCTCTGCACCCCCGACGGCGTTATGCAGTCTACCTACGGCCCCCAAGGCGTTACCTGGAATTATGACGGGAACAACAAACCCTACCTGACCCCCCTGGGCATCGAAATTCAGGAGGGAAATCCCAACGCGGAAATGCCTTCCGAATCGGGCGGCGGACTCTGGGTAGACGGACAAGCCAAGATCAACAACACAACCTTTACCCTGGACGAGATCAATCCGGTTTCGGGGGAAAGATACAACCGGGAATACTGGTCTTCGGAGCTTTCCCGGGATCCCTCCAGGGCACGGAAGATCTGGCAGGATGCTATGGGGGTAAAGACGGAAGATGAATACCTGGAACTCCACAATCAGCGTGTAGTGGTCATAGCTTCCGATTTTGTAAAGGATACCATGTCCGCCGAACTGGAGCAGAAATACAAGCAGGTTTCCACAGCGATCAGAGACGGAACCTGGCGGGCCATCTACGCCCGGAACGATGCCGAGTATGACCGCCTGGTGGCGGATATGATCCGCCAGGCCAAGGGTTTCGGTTACGACGAGTGCGTCGCCTGGGACCTGCAACAGGCCGCACGGCGGGCAGCGGCAGTCCGGCGGACCCTGGGAAATTAGCAGCCTGTTGAAATCTTGGAACAAGGTAACATCTGGGGCGGGGATTTGCCCCAGACGGCAGCATTATTCCGCTTTATTTAGTCTTTACAGCCGCCTAATAGAGGGCATCCCTTAGGTTCCGCAGGTTTTGGGCCATCAGATCGTAGTAATTTGCCCCGCCGTCAAAATCCCGCTTCGAGATGTTATGGACCGCGTGGAGCAGACGCTTACCGGCTCCCGTTTCCTCACAGATCGTGTCGGCGATTTTTTCGTTGGAAAGCTCAATGTGAAACACTACGGGTATCTGTTCCAAACGGACCTTGTCGATCAGAAACGCAACCGTAGCGGCGCTGCATTCGGTTTCGGTAGAACAGCCGGGAAACGCGGCAAAGTAACTCAGGCCGTAGGCATCGGCAAAGTAGCGGAAGGGAAAACGGTCCCCAAAGATAAAAGTTTTCCGCCGGGCGCCGTTCACCATAGTTTGAAAAGAGTTGTCCAGCTCCGTCAGTTTTTCCAGGTAGGCGGCGGTGTTCCGTTCGTACTCCGCCGCGTTGGCCCCGTCCCGCAGCTTCAGGGCATCGGCGATCTTCCGCACAATCAGTTTCGCGTTCCGGGGAGAAGTCCATACATGCTCGTCATATTCGGGGCCTTCTCCCTCTTCCTCTTCTTCCTCCATCCCCTCAACGATGATTTCTTCCACCACTTCCACGCAGTCCATAAGGGTGATAATTTCCATGCGGCTTGTGTCCATGGATTCCAGAATCGTTTCTACCCAGGCATCCGATTCCCCGCCGACATAAACAAAGACATCGCAGTTCTGCACCTTGATAATGTCCTGGGGGGTCGGCTCAAAGGAGTGGCTTTCCGATCCGGGGGGAAGCAGCATAGTTATGGCGGCCTTGTCCCCGGTAATCGCCCGCACAAAATCGTAAGGGGGGAAGATGGTCGTTACCACGCTCAGGGTACCCTCTACTTTTCCCGTATCCCTCCGCCCCCCGGCCGGCAGGGCCGCGGCAAGGGACGCCAGCGCACATATACAAAGAATAATCCGTTTCATATTGATAAACTCCTGTTAATAATCCTGTTGAAAATTCCCGGAACCCCGCCGGGGTTGAAGACGCCCCTCATGGCGCCCCGGACAAAAATCGGCTCTAAACAAAATTAGGGCTCCCTCAACTGTTTATTTTTACCTTGAGCCGGACTGAACTTACCGGAACTATCGCAAAGGGCCGCAGGATGCCCGGCAGAAGGAGGAGCGCAAGAATCGGGGAAAAAACAGGGACCGGCCGCCGGAAAAAATTCACCGCCCCCCGGATCAGGCGGCATACGGGGCAGTCCTCCCCGCGGCAATCGTGATTCAGGCTGGAGACAATAAAAAATTCGGACAACAGGACCGCCGCGATACAACAGCAGAGGATAAGACAGCCGCCCCGTTTCATGCGCCGCCCTCCTGAATAGGCAAGGCAGAAAGACATGTGCCGCAGGTCCCGTAAAAAACAGTTTTGAGCATATCAAGGCGGAAGTCGTGCTCCAGCAGGAGATGGGCCCGTAGCCCGTCCAGCAGATCGCAATCCGCGTGGATAAGGGCGCCGCAGGTTTCGCAAACCAGGTGAAAATGTTCCCGGCAGGCCTCCCGGTTATCCACATACTGATAGCAGGCGCTTTTGCCGTCGTTTAGTACGTACTTCCGTATGAGCCCTTCCGCCGCCAGCTTTTCAAGGCGCCGGTAGATGGTGGTCTGCCCGATACCCTTACCGGCAAAGTGGCGGGCCATCTGGTTCACCGTTACATGGCCGCCGCCCAGAGACCTCATGTAATCCAGAATTCCTTCCCCCTGCCGGGTACGGTAACTTGCCGGACGTTTCCGCATCATGATAAGTATTCATACCAAAACGGACCGGGGATGTCAATATGAAAATGAATGTTATTTTCAAATTATGGGGGGAAGTCTCCCCCCTCGGCCCAGCCCGCCGGCGTTCCGCCTTTCGGTCTTGGCCTACCCCCCTCTCCTAGGGCTAAACTTGACCCACAATTTAACCCGGTCAAATGCGTTGTGGAGCAAATGTAACACCTTTGTACATATCTTTTCCCCACAATAAAGCTAAATTTGACCCGTGTCGTGTATCCGGGGCCGGGAAAAAGACCGGAAAAACATATGGAATTCCCAGCCGGAGCGTATCGAAGATAGCGAAGGCAGATTCTACATGCGTTTTTCCGGCAATTTCCCGGCCCCGGAGGACCGTTGTGGGTCAAGTTTAGCTCCTAGGGGCTCTGCCCCTAAAACCCCGCAAACAGCCCCAGGGCGCAAAAGCGCCGGGAGCCTTTGCGTTAACAACGCCTATGTGCCTAATGGCCAGATCCCCCGGCCCAAAGGTTTACTGTTTTGTAAATACTATTTCAGGTGCAGCCCCGTCTGTCCGGTTTTTTAATTTTGTACCGTATTGATTTATTTGCATCCCGGCCAAATCACTGTCAGTCATAGGCGTAGGAGGAATATCAACATTCATTGTTATGGAATGTTTTGAATCATCTACCGTAAATCCTTCCGGTAGATTCGCCGTTGAACTGCCAATTGATGCCCACATTGAATCAATATTCCCGCCGGAATATGTTTGTGTACTTTTAATTGTGCTTGTAACTGTTCCTGCCGTCGAGTCTATAATCATAGTCATTTCGGTGGTTACAGCTACTTTCATGTTGCCAAACACTGTCTGCATTTCAGCGGTCCATGTTTGGCCGCCATTTTCCATCACTTCCTTTATGGTCATGGTCTGGCTGTAGGAACCTTTCCATGTTCCGTTTACCTGATCCAGGGATGTTACATTTGACCATATATCCTGTTCCTCCGTTGTATCATTGGGACATCCGGCAAGAACAAACCCCATCGCCAGGAGAACCGCCGGCAATCCAAAACCAAAAAAAACATTCTTCCTCATTTGAAAACCTCCATACGGTTTTTTCCGCCATCGAAATATTTACTGCAAAATAAAATAATTTTTCCAAATGTACAGAAATTCTCAGCCGGCATTGCACAATATCCCGGCTGTTTTTGCGAAATTATATGAGGATTACTATAATTTTTTTTAAGGAAGTTGTTTGATAACCAAAAGTTATCAAACAACTCTAATCTAAAATCGTGGGGGGGGGGGGGGGGGGGGTGTAACGCAGAAATTTTATCAAGTCCGGCTAATTCAGAGGAATTTTGCAAGAAATAGTTTACCTTTCGCATATTTATTTCATATCATGTTTTTTTATATCCGTCAACAGTTTTTTTGGCGGCAATTTTCATTTTAACTATTGAGCCAGTTCCAAAACTACGGCAACGGCCTATGCCGGAAGCAAGTTCCCGGCTTTCCTGCCGGGGGCAAAAACACCGCGCAGGGCGGTGGATTTTTTCCCCGGCGCCCCGTGTTAC
>JAIRXT010000060.1 GCA_031268125.1 Treponema sp.
CCGTCCGGCGGCGAAGATCAGCGGGGCGGTTTCCAGGGGCCTGGAGGGGAAGGATTCGGACTGTTCGTATGCCAAAATCCACCGGGGCGGGGTTAAGGGTTCTACCGGGCGGCTTTCTAGCCGGGGTACTCCGCCTTCCCCGCTGTTCTGGGCTGTTGTTTTTCCGGTAACGGTCAAAACCGCGGGGTACTCCGTGATCCCCGCGTCCCAGTCAAGGTTTGAACCACAAACCTTTTTGCGGGCAAAGAGCCGGTTCCCCTCCCGCAGGAGCGATCTGGTCTCCGGGAAACAGCCGCCCTTGATCCGGGCGGCAAGGCGCGTCCCCAGTTCATGGCCGGTAAGGGTTCCGGGGAAGATGATAAGGTCCGGCCGCTGCGCAGCGTAAAGCCCTTCCAGCCAGTGAAGGAGGCTTTCATGCCAGCGAATATCTTCGGGTCCCCTGCCGTTTGCATGGACGCCGCCTTCCGCGGCGCCGTAAATAACCAGGTCCGGGGCCGGACAACATAAGGAATCGAAGGCGGGTGAAGGGGCTTTGGGAACGGGGCCCGGCAGCCAAAATTCCACCCGGTCCCCCGCCTGCCTGACGGGGGCGATAAGGTCCCAGAAGAGGGGAAGGCCGGTTTCCGGCGCCAGGACAAAGGCTGTATTCATCCTTCCCGCCCCCGCAGGTATTCTTCCCGCAGTTCCGCCACGCTCCGGGCCAGATCGCCGCCGGCGGGAAGAAAACGGCAGACCTTATGCCGGTTTTCCCTGCTGAACCGGGGCGGTTCCCCGGAATCCGGCATTTTCTGTCCGCCGTCCTGTCCGTTGAATGGGGGAGTGGTATCGCTGGGAAAGGCCGGCCTTTCGGCGTTCCGCCTGGAGGCCGCCATCCGGGCGCTTAGGGTTACCGCCCGGAGCGCCGATACGGGGCTGTTCCCCAGCGCCGCCAGGAGGGGCAGCCGGACCCGGAGCCGTTCCCGGCCCGTCTCGGTGGTCCGCCATACCTCGATCCCCCCGGCGCAGGGCAGGATCTCTTCCACCCCGGTCAACACCGGGATTCCAAGGGCCTCCGCCAGCAGCAGGGGGACCGTGCCGGTATCGGCGTAACCCGCCTGGCGGCCCGTAAGGATAAGATCATATTCGCCGGGACCCAGGCAGCTTCCCAGAACTGCCGCAATGCGCCGGGGCCGGAATTCCGCGGAAAGCGCCGGAGATTCCCCGGTAAAGGGGCCGGAAAGATCCAGCACCCGGTCAAAACCCGCGGCAAACAGGGTTTTGCAGAGGGGTGCGGGAAGGGGGGCCGCCGTAAGGGCCGCACATTCCGTTTTTTCGCCCCCCGCTTCCCAGGCGGAACGCAGCCGCAGCGCCGTTTCCAAGGCGCTCTCATCGAAGCATCCAAAAACCCGTTTTACATATTCCAAACCGCCGGAAAGATCAAAATGTTCCCAATCCGCGTCGACCACCTGATCAAAATCCGGGACGGCCTTAAAACAAACGACAATCTTCATCAATGTAATGTACTTGCTATTCCGCTAATCTACCAGCAAAACGCCCTTGTTCAGTATCCGGTTCGGGTCCAGGGCTTCCTTAAGTTTACGCAGCAGCGTATATGAACTGCCATGTTCCTCCGGCATCCATTTGGTACGGTACTTTCCCGATCCGTGGTGATGGGCGATGCTGCCCCCCCGCTTCAAGGTTTCCTCCATGATTACCGAAACGGCCTTCATGTAATCGGGGCGGGCGGATTCGGCTCCGTCTTTCACGATGAAACCGAAGGTGAAGTAGATGTTGGTTCCCTGGATATAGCTGTGGGAGGAGTGCCCGCCGATAGAGACCAGATTCGGCATTTCCCTGGGAAGCCGTTCCCGGACCGCCTCGTAGATTGCGCCGATCCCCGACCAGGGGGCGGAAATTTCGCAGGTATCCGCCACAACGCCGTGACGGTGGTAAACCGGCTCGTCCATGTGATAGCAGACGTCGTTCCGGGTTTTAAGCCAGGACTCGACAGGCCGCTTTCCCAGATCGCTTGCCTGGCGGCGTCCGGCGATTCCGGTAATTCCCTGCCCGATGGCGGCGGTAACGGCGGCGGGTCCTTCGGCAAGAAAGAGAAGAACGCAGTAATCCTCCGGCACGGAACCGCTGAACATGCGCTGCACTTCTTCGGCATCGTGGAGCCTTACCACCGCCGGGCGGTAGCCTTCCACCATCACTTCCCGGATAAAGTCGAGGCCCGCGGACATGCCCTTGACCGCCCAGGCCTGCATCCAGCGGGTTTCGGGGGTGTGGCGGAATATTTTGACGGTGGCTTCGGTGATAAAGCCCAGCATCCCTTCGCTGCCGGTAAATAAATGCCGCAGATCCGGCCCCACCGAACGCCGGGGGCTGTTCTTTATCCTGATAACTTCGCCGTCCGCCAGCACCGCCTCCAGGCCCACCAGGAGGTCCTCAATGCCGCCGTACAGGGTGGAAAACTGGCCGATACTCCGGGTGGCGATAAGGCCCCCCACATGGGCCAGGGGCAGGGACTGGGGGAAATGGCCTGAGGTAAAGCCCCGCTCGTTCAGGTAGTTCTCCAGGTATTCCAGGGGAGTCCCGCATTTGACGGTGATCATCATATCCTGTTCGTTAAGGGA
>JAIRXT010000076.1 GCA_031268125.1 Treponema sp.
CCCTACACCACCAAACAGGATCTCCGGGAGGGCTTTCCCTACGGCTTCCTCAGCGTCCCCCGGGAAGAGGTAGTGCGGCTCCACGCCTCCAGCGGCACCACCGGCACTCCCACCACGATCTACTTTAGCCGGGAGGATATACGGCGCTGGACCGACAACGTAGCCCGCTGCATCTACGGCACGGGCTGCGACCGGACCGATGTGTTCCAGAACATGATAAGTTACGGCCTCTTTACCGGGGGCTTGGGCTTTCACGCCGGGGGGGAGGAAGTGGGAATGATGGTAATTCCCTCCGGGTCCGGCAACACCACCCGGCAGTTCCGGCTGATGCAGGACTTTGGCACCACCGTGGTACACGCCACCCCCAGCTTCCTGCTCCATGTGGAAGCCAGGATGAGGGAAGAAGGGGTCCGCCGGGAGAACATCAAACTTCGCAGGGCCTTTGCCGGGGCGGAACCCTACTCGGAAGACACCCGCCGGCGGATAGAAGAGCTTCTGCACATTGACGTGTACAACTCCTACGGCCTTTCGGAGATGAACGGGCCTGGGGTGGCCTTTGAATGCCAGGCGAAAAACGGCCTCCACCTGTGGGAGGACCGCTACATCGGGGAGATCGTCAACCCCGATACGCTGGAGCCTGCAGCGGAAGGCGAAACCGGGGAACTGGTCCTTACCTGCCTGTGCCGGGAAGCCACCCCGATTCTGCGTTACCGCACCCGGGACCTGTCCGGCTTTTACACCGGCCCCTGTTCCTGCGGCCGTACCCACCGTCGGCTCCGCCGGATCACCGGCCGTACCGACGACATGCTGATCGTCAACGGGGTGAATGTCTTCCCCAGCCAGATCGAAGAAGTGGTCATGGCTATGAAGGACGTGGGAAACAACTACCTTATCGTGCTGGAAAAAGAAGGGGTCCTGGACCGCCTTACCGTCAAGGTAGAAATAGGGCCGCAGATCTTCATGGACGACACCCGGCCCCTGAACGCGCTGCGGGACAAGATCCGCTCAACCATTCAGGCTTCCATAACCATCAACCCCAGGGTGGAGCTTCACGAAGGGGGGAGCCTCCCCGTGTCGGAAGGCAAGGCCAAGCGGGTTATCGACAACCGGCCCCGGGACCTGTAGTAAACACTAGAGCCAGTTCTAAAACTACGGCAATGGCCTATGCCGGAAGCAAGTTTTTGGCTTTCCTGCCGGGGGCAAAAACACCGCTCAAGGCGGTGGATTTTTTCCCCCGGCGCCCCGTGTTACTTGGCATACATTTCTGAATTTCCTTTGTGTTGAACCAATGATAGAGCTTTAACCGTCCGCCGCCGGATCAAGGATGCTTTTTTTCCCCGTCCACCTTTTAATCTGCTCATCCAGCAGCCTTATGTCGATGGGCTTGGGAATGTAGCCGTTAAAGCCGTTCGCTAAAAACATTTCCTCGTTCCCTGTCAGGGCATTGGCGGTAAGGGCAACGATGGGAATATTCCGGGCATACTCCGTGCCAATGTTATTGCGGATAATTCGGACCGTCTCGACACCGTCCATTTCGGGCATCATGTGGTCCATAAGGATCATGTCGTAGCGGGGTGTTCCGCTGGTTATCCTTTCTACCGCCATTTTCCCGCTCAAAAGGGTGTCCACGGTAAGGCCGTAGGGTTCCAAAAGCCCCCTGGCTACATCCAGATTAATATCCACATCGTCCACCACAAGTATCCGAATATCCCCGGTCAGGGCGGCGGGAACCAGGGCGGCTTCCTCTTCAATATCAAAATACTCAAGAGTTTTAAGCCTTTCCGCCTGTTCCCTCCCCAGGGGGGTAGGATCAACGGTCTGCTGGGGAATTTGAACCGTAAAAACAGAACCTGTGCCGTATTCGCTTTCTACAGCAACCGTCCCGCCCATCAGCTCCAGGAGCATCTTGGTAATTGCCAGGCCAAGCCCCGTACCTTCTATTTTCCGGTTGGCCCTGGTATCAAGCTGGCTGTATTCGGCAAAAAGCCGGTCCATATCCTGTTTCCGTATCCCTATTCCCGTATCGCTTACCCTGCAGACCAGCATGTTTTCCCCTTCCCGGTAAACTTCAAGCCGGACATTCCCCGCCTTGGTGTATTTAATCGCATTGGAAAGAAGGTTGTTAAGTATTTGTTTTATCCGCAGTTCATCACCCAAAAATTTCCTGGGCAGGTTTTCGTCCACCACAAGATCAAAGGTAATAGGTTTATCGCCGATGCGTACAATGTTAAGCCTGACCGCATCGGCCACCAGGGCCGCCGTGCTGTACTCCACAGGGATAATCTCAAAACTTCCCGATTCAATTTTTGAAATATCCAAAATATCGTTGATGATTCCCAAAAGAATAGAACCGGAACTGCGTATTTTTTTTATGGATTGAAGTGTCTCCGGGTTCAAATCCCTGCGCAGTTCAATATCCGACAGGCCGATAACGGCGTTAAGGGGAGTCCGAATCTCGTGGCTCATGGTTGCCATAAATTCGCTTTTGGCCCGGGATGCGGATTCCGCTATTTTTACCTGCTCCGCCAGGGCGCAGGTCCGTTCCGCTACAGTGGTCTCCAGAGCCGCGTTAAGTTCCTGTACCTGGTTATAGGAACTGGCCAGATGCCTTGCCAGCACCAGGGCGGAAAAGACATTAAAAATAAAAAAACTATAGCGGGAATAAACGGCCCCGGAGTAGAACAAAAATGAACTTGCGGTATCATACGCCACGGTTAAAGTAAGTATAAGAAGGATGATAACAATATTTCCCTGGGGAGTTTGCAGAAGAAGATGAACCAGGGTCTTGAGCGTGGAGTTTTTTTGATCCCGGAACATCTCTTGTTTTGCGGCAGCTACCTGCCGGATAAAAAACAAAGCTACGACACGGACGGCAAGATATAAGAGAAAAGTTATGCCGCCGATCTGCCATATCCGCAGAATATCATCGGCAAATTCCACGGAAAAAATACAGGAAACGGCGGAAAGGCCAAGGCAGAGGATGCCGTAAATTTTGAGTTCCACGGTAAGCCGGTTGTTGCACAGTTCCTCTAAAAAAGCTCCCAGCAGGAATACCAGCCAATAGAGGGAAGTATATTCAAGCCGGGATGCGGTGTTGGAATTGCCGATAACCTCGTAGATAATAGGATTCCTGCAGATAAAATAAATGCCCACCGCAATGGAAAACAGGCTGTAGTAAAGATTGTACCGGACATTCCGCCGCATGTAAAAAAGCAGGAGGTAATAGAGCCCCACAAACACATACACCGTGGAACAGATCAGGGTACCCTGGTCCAGGGCATGAACCGATACGATCCGGTAATCGTCAATATAGTAGGGGGATACATAAAAAAGGCCGACGGACTCATAGGACGGGGAGCCGATGATCCGCATACCCAGGTAATTCTCCCCCTCCCTGAACAGTTCGCTGCTCAGGGGGATGGTAACGCTGCGCTGGACCTGATGTTTTTTAATCTGCCCGGCGGCATCCAGAAACACCCGGGAGGCTGCGGGCTTCCCGTTCAAAAAGATCTCCCAGTTATCCCCAATGGCGGCAAGGAAAAGGCCGGGGAGAACGGACGGATTCTCCTTGAGTAAATCCAGCCAGGCCCTGTCCACGGGAAAGGCGATAAGAATGGTAAATTCTTCCGCCTTGCCGCCAAGGGGGGAAAGAAAGTGCCGCCGGCGTTCTCCCCCCGGAAGGTCCATTGCCATCGCAGGTTTATTCACCCCGGCGTCCAGCGTCATATCCCAGGACGACAGGGAGGGATTGCGGTTTATATCCTCCCGGTTAAATCCCCTTTTCATGTAAAGCGCCTGATCCCGCAGATTTAACCGTATGGCCCCCGGTTCCAAATCCCAGGGCCGCAGCAGAACCAGGAACACCGTTCCCCCCAAAAATGCCGCGAAAACTCCCAGGATTATGTAAAACGCTCTACGGGGCAGGACAGGTTTATCCGGCCGTTTATCTTCCGCTGCCGGGGGCGGTATTTTTTCCATGTTCTCTCTAAAACAGTATAATCCATTTGTTCCCTTCTCAACAACCTTGTTCTTTGTTATGATAATATCGTTGATAATCCAAAGGACAAGACAAGGGAGGTACCATGATTTTTAATCCGGAATACGAGTGTATGGATCCGGCGGCCCGGCAGAAACTTCAGCTTGCCAATCTGAAAAATCTGGTGGAAATGCTTTACGCCAAGGTAGCTTTTTACCGGGAAAAAATGGACATACTGGGGATAAAACCGGCGGACATCCACAGCATGGGGGACATTGAGAAACTGCCCTTTACTACCAAAGACGATCTGCGGCTTAACTACCCCCACGGTCTCCTGGCCTGCCCCAAAGACCGGATCGTGGAGGTCCACATGAGTTCCGGTACAACCGGTAAACCCGTGGTGGACGAATACACGATAAAAGATATCGACATTTGGCGGGAATCTATGGCCCGGACTATGGCGGCGGCGGGCTGTACCAGGGACGACATCGTGCAGAACTGCTATGGCTACGGCCTTTTTACCGGCGGCCCCGGTGCCCACTACGGGGCCCTGAAAATCGGCGCCGAGGTACTGCCCATGTCGTCGGGGAACACCGCCCGGCAGCTTATGGTTTTGCAGGACTTTGGCTCCACCATGCTCACCTGTACCCCCTCTTACGCCCTCTACATGGCGGAGGAAGCGGCGGACGCCGGTATCGACCTGCACACACTCCCCATCGGTAAGGGCTGCTTTGGGGCGGAACCCTGGAGTGAGAACATGCGGAAGGAGATCGAAGGCCGCTACGGCATGAAGGCCTACGACATTTACGGCCTTACGGAGATTATCGGCCCCGGCGTTTCATTTGAGTGCGAAGCCCAGGACGGGCTTCATATCAACGAAGACTTCTTCTACCCGGAGATTATCGATCCCCAGACCGGGAAGGTCCTGCCCCACGGCGAAAGGGGGGAACTGGTCTTTACCACCCTGACCAAAGAGGGCACCCCCCTGCTCCGTTACCGGACCCGGGACATCACCTATCTGATGCCCCAACCCTGTTCCTGCGGCAGGACCACCCTGCGGATGCACCGGCTCTTCGGCCGTACCGACGATATGCTTATCATCCGGGGGGTCAACGTGTTCCCCAGCCAGATCGAACAGGCCCTTATCGAAATTGAGGGCACCGAACCCCAGTACCTGATCGTGGTAAACCGGGGGGAAAGCCATCTGGACGATGTGGAACTTCAGGTTGAAGTAAAGCGGGAATTTTTCAGTGATGAAACCAGGGGCCTTGAAGAATTGCGGAACCGAATCGAGAATGTTATGAAGAGCAGGCTCCAGATTGGAGTTAAAGTAAAACTGGTGGAACCAAAGACCATTGAACGGTCTATCGGCAAGGCCAAGCGGGTTATTGATAACCGGAATATCTAGGGAATAGGGGGATAACATGGCTATTAAGCAAATATCGGTATTTCTTGAGAACAACGCCGGCCGCCTGGGGGACGTAACCCGGACCCTGGCCCTTGCGGGGATCAGCATCCGGGCCATCAGCATTGCCGACACCGCGGACTTCGGCATCCTGCGGCTCGTGGTGGACAAATGCGGCGAGGCCCTGCAGGCCCTGAACAACGGGGGTTTTACTACCAGGGTCTCCGATGTGGTGGCGGTGGAAATTGACGACGTTCCCGGAAGCCTTGCCCGGATTATGGAACTTTTCCAGCGGTCCAATGTAAACATTGAGTACCTTTATGCCTCTTTGAAAGGGGTAGTGAGAAAAGCAGTGGTTATCTTCAAGCTGGCGGATCACGAAAAAGGGCTTGGCATCATCAAAGAGCATGGTTTTGTGATGGTGGAAGAAATTTAAGGAAGGAGGCTTTCCCAAAACTAACCGAGTTTTGGGATTGGCTCGAAGGGCTGATTTATTCGAAGATAAACCGGCGCTGCTTTAATGCGGCCGCCAAACCGGGGCCCGGCGGCCTGCCGGCCCAATTACAGGATGTTTCATGAAGATTTTAATGGCCTCCAGCGAGGGGCATCCGTATGCCAAAACCGGGGGCCTGGCGGACATGGTTTCCGCCCTTTCCCTTAGCCTGGCAAAACTTGGGCACGATGTCCGCATCGTTCTGCCCCGTTATTACAACATCGGCCGGTCCGGTTTACACCTGCTGGAAGGCGCTATGGGCGTCCCCCTGGGCGGTGCGGAGGAATGGTGCGCCGTTTACAACGGCGAACTGCCCGGTTCCCCGGCAAAAAATCCCGTCCAGGTTTACTTTATTGACCACGAACAGTACTTTGGCCGGGACGGAATCTACGGGAACCCCTGGGAGCCGGATTTTTTGGACAATCCCCGGCGTTTTACCTTTTTCAGCCGCTCGGTATTCCAGCTTTGCCGCAAGATCGCCTGGTTCCCCGACATTCTCCATTCCCACGACTGGCCCACGGCTATGGTAAACGTGTATCTCAAATTCTGGGAACGGCCCCTGGGGGAGCAGGGAGAATTTGCCAAAACAGCGTCGGTATTGACCGTCCATAACCTGGGTTATCAGGGAATCTACGGCAAGGATAATTTTAACTACACCGGGCTGGGCTGGGACGTATTCTACAACGGGGGCTTTGAGGACTGGAACATGATGAACATCCTTAAAGCCGGCCTTTACAGTGCGGACAAACTGACCACCGTTTCCCCCCATTATGCTGAAGAAACCAAGACCCAGGCCCAGGGCTTCCGCCTGGACGGGGTGCTGCGCTACCGTTCCGCGGACTATTCAGGGATTCTGAACGGCATTGATACGGCGGTCTGGAACCCCGCCCGGGACAGGCATATCCCCCAAACCTATACGGCTTCTACCCTGGCGAAAGGCAAGGCCCGGGCCAAGGAAGCCCTGCAAAAGGAACTCGGCCTTCCCGTAGATGCGGATACGCCCCTTATCGGCATGATTACCCGCCTGACCGATCAAAAGGGCGTTGGCGAGCTTTTTGGCCCCGCCCACGGGTCCGCCTGGGCCATTTGCCAGGACATGAAAGTACAGCTTGCCCTTTTGGGTTCCGGGGAATCCTGGTGCGAACACGAAGTAAAAAGCCTTGCCGCCCGGCTCCCGAATTTCAAGTGCCATATCGGTTACGGGGAAGTCCTGGCCCACCTGATAGAGGCGGGGAGCGATTTTTTCCTGATGCCCAGCCGCTACGAACCCTGCGGCCTTAACCAGATGTACTCCCTGGCCTACGGCGCCCTGCCCATTGTGCGGAACACCGGGGGCCTTACGGACACGGTGGAGAATTTTGACCAGGAAAACGGAGCGGGTACGGGCTTTATGTTTGACGATCTTAACCCCCAGGCCGTCTACAACACCGTGGGTTGGGCGATCTGGACCTGGTACAACAGCCGGTCCCAGATTGAAGCCATGCGGCTGCGGGGGATGAAAAAGAATTTTTCCTGGGAAGGGTCCGCACAAAAATACGTTGAACTCTACAAAAGCTGCCTGCGGACCTGAACGGGCCCCTTCAACCGGCAAGCATTCTTGAATTTGAGGGCGGGTTCGTGATTCTGGCTGTTGATATTGGAACTTCTACCTTCAAGGCGGCGGTTTTTGACTATGGCGGGACCTGCCGCGCGCGGACAGCAATTCCCATGCCGGTAAGCGGCGAGGAAATGGACGGCGGCGTGTGGCTTACGGCCTTTGAAACCGCCGCGCTCCG
This sequence comes from Treponema sp., assembly GCA_031268125.1. Taxonomy (GTDB): domain Bacteria; phylum Spirochaetota; class Spirochaetia; order Treponematales; family Breznakiellaceae; genus JAISFT01. Next base: position 7,650 of record JAIRXT010000076.1, read on the forward strand.
GCTGGGAAAATCCGGGAACCTGCGGGGGCTGGAAGCCCTGGTGATATGCGGGAACGGCCCAACCCTTGTTCCGGTTACCGGGGTCCCGCAAATTGGTGAAGCGGGAATCTCCCTCCCCGCGGGCAGGGCCCGGCTCTGGCTGGACCGGCGGGCCTGCCGGGAATCGGAAAAGGTCTCGGAACTGGCGGGCGCGTATGTGGACCCCGGCTTTTTTGTCCCCAAGGCCCTGTGGATAAAAAACCGGGAAGGCGAACTTTACGAAAAGACCCGGTACTTCCTTGCCGGCCCGGAGTACCTGGTGTATGCCCTTACCGGGGAGGCCCGGACTGTTTTCCCCTCCGCGGGCTTTGAGCGCTGGTACTGGGACAGGGCCCTGCTGGAAGGGCTGGGACTGGACTGCGCCAAATTCCCCCCCTTCACCGCCCCCGGAGAACTGATAGGGACGGTCGCCGCCGCGGCCCGTTTCGGCCTCCCCCAGGGGCTCAAGGTCTTTGCCGGGGGGCCGGATTTTTTCATGTCCATTCTGGGAACCGGCGTAACCAGGCCGGAACAGGCATGCGACCGCTCCGGCACCTCCGAGGGGATCAATTTATGCACCGGGGAACGGATCACGGACCCCCGGCTTATGAGCTACGGCCATCCCGTTAAGCCCTTCTGGAACCTTTCTGGGATCATCTCCAGCTCCGGCAGGGCCGCGGCCTGGGCCAGGGAGCTTTTGGGCATGGAGAATCTGCCCTACGAATCATTTTTTGACCTGGCCGCGGCGGCCCCCCCCGGCGCGGGAGGGGTACTCTTCCTGCCCTACCTGGCGGGGGAACGGGCCCCCCACTGGGACCTCCACGCAAGGGGAGTATTCCAGGGCCTGAACCTTGCCACGGGCAGGGCGGAATTGGCCAGGGCAGTAGTCGAAGGGATCTGCTTCGCCATTCGGGACGTAATCACCGTTATGGAGGACTGCGGAGCCCCGGTCCGGGAACTCCGCATCACCGGCGGACCTGCGGCAAGCCCGTTCCTTAACCAGCTTAAGGCCAACATTACCCGCCGCCCGGCGCTGCTCCCCGCCCAGCGGGACGCGGAACTCCTGGGCCTGGCGGCGGTTGGGGCGGCGTCCCTGGGAAAATACTCATCCCCGGAGGAAGCCTCCGCAAGCCTGGTCAAGATCGAAAAAACCTTTAACCCCCGGGAAGACCCCCGCTACGAAGAACAGTTCGGCATGTACCGGGAGCTTTACCAGGCCCTTAAACCCCAGTTCAGCGCCCGCTACTAAGAAACAGGGGGATTATCTTTTGTGCCAGAATGTCCACGATTCCCAGGTCCGACATGCGGAGCGCCGGTATTACCGGCAGGGCCATGATGGCGATGTTCAACAGCGGAGCGTCCGTTTTGTTGGCCGCCCTATAGGCCCCTTCGACGCTTTCTACCTGTTCGGCAACCTGTTCAGGATCATCCGCGGACATGAGGCCCCCTACCGGCAGCGGCAGCAGGGTCAGCGCCCCCTTGCCGTCCACGTAGGCGATGCCGCCGCCGCATTCGATGAGGGCGTTTACGGCCTGGGAAGCGGGCGCTGCATCCCGGTACACTACGGTCATATTGTGGCTGTCGTGGGAGATGGTAGAGGCAATCGCCCCCTCCGCAAGGGGGTAGCCCTGGAGCAGCCCCGTACCCGCCGTGCCGCGGCCGTGGCGATTCAGGACCTTGATCCACGCCAGATCGGGGCGGTCTTCAAGGGAAAGCGCCCCGTCCTTGACCGGTAGGCTTGTTTCCCCGGCGGTATTGATCACGCCGGGGGCGGAATATTGGATGGTCCGCAGGTTGACGGCCTCCGCCGAAGACGGCGGGGGCTTGACCCGGAAGGCTTCTTCCGGCTGGGGGGGCAGGTTTACGGTGTTCCGCTTCTCAAAAGCGAAGCCGGACGTGCCGGGGCCGGGGACCAGCTTTCCCTCCCAAACTACGGGCTTGCCGTCCACAAATACCCCCGCCGGACGGGTTCCCAGGGCCTGGTATGCTCCGCCCGCGGGACCCAGGGGGAGGAGCTGAATATCGCCCAGGTATCCCGCTGCCAGGGCCCCCGCATGTTGAACCCCGAAGCTGCGCCATACGTTAAGGCTGGCAATATTCACCGCGTCCTGGGGCGGGATGCCGTTATCCGCCAGGTTCCTCACCGTCCGGTTTATGTGTCCCCCCCGCAAGATGTCCCGGATATGCACATCGTCGGTACAGGCGGAAATTCCGGCATAACCCCGCCCGGCGGCCAGGCCCGCCGCCAGATCCTGGACCTGATCCGCCACTAGGGAACTGGTAAGCCGGATGTCCACCTGTAGGCCCGCCTCAATCGCGGCGGCCACATCATCGCTGTTCAGGCTTTCGTGGTTGCTTTGTCCCCCGGCCAGCACGTAGGCCGACAGGGACCGGCCCCGCAGACCGAAGCAATGTCCCTGGATAAAGGCCCCCCGCTGCAAGGCGGCTTCCATGATTGCCGCCATTCTTTCCCGGGAATTGATAATATCCAGGTAGTTCATGGCCTCCGCCAGGCCGCCAATCCGGGGATGCCCCCAGTCAAGGATTTCGGCGATCTTCCGGGCGGTCCAATCCGCTCCCGAATGTTCCAGGCCCGGCGCTGCGGGTACACAGGAGGGAATCAGGTTGATCTGCCTGATTGGGGAATCTTCGGAACTGTCCAGCATGTAACGCAGACCTTCCTCCCCGGCGACATTTACGATCTCATGGGGATCGGTGATGATCGTGGTGGTTCCCGTCAGGGCCAGTACCCGGCCCAACTGCCGGGGGATTAGCATGGTACTTTCGATGTGCATGTGGGCGTCCGCAAAACCAGGTAAGGCGAGGAACCCGGCGGCATCGCAGGTTTGTTGGGCCCTCATGGGGGACGGAAAGGGAACTTGTTCCCCCGGGGTTTCCTGTTCCCCCGCATAGACGATAAAACCTTCCGCCAGCCATATACCGGCGGGCTTGACCGTGCCGGTAAAACTGTTAAACACCGCAGCGCCTTTAATGTGGTAATCGCAGTCTTCCTGCCCCCGGAGACAGCGCAGAAGTTTGGGCCGTGCCCGGTTAAGCCGTTCTTCGAGCCTTTTGCCAAAAGGAACAAAACTATTCATACATGCCTCGTACATAAAAAATTACCCCGCCGGAATCCTGGGCGGGGTAGATGTAATACTCCGCTATCGCTTAGGGTGTTGCGCCGCCGGTAACCGTAAGCCTGCCGTCCAGGGAGGGGCTGATTACGCCGCCCTGGGCCTTGATGTATTCAATTACCACGTAGGACAACAGCAGGGAGGTGTTAAAGGGATCTTCCGACCTGGTCAGGACCGTGTAACCGTCCCCGCCGGCCAGGAGGTAATCGTTGGTGCAGAAGCGGTAGGTCCTATCCGGGTCTACCGGCGCGCCGCCGATGGTCAGGTCCCTTACCACGCCGCTGTCCTGCCCCGGTGTTTTGTCAATGGTGAAGCGGACTTCTTTTGAGAACTGGGGGAAGCCCCCGGCGCCCTGGGGGATGGCGCCGATAAAATCGAAAAGTTCGATAATGGCCGACCCTTTAAGGGATGCGATGAAAAGGTAATTTTCAAAGGGCAGCAGCGTTAAAACGCTTTCCTGGGTGATAGGCCCCTTGGGCAGGGCGGCCCGGATGTTCCCGCCGTTGTGGAAGGCGAAATCAATGTCCTGGTTAAACGCAGTTTTGAAGTACCATACGTTGGCATCGGTTACCAGGTTCCCCAGGGCGGTTTCCTGGTAGCGGGTAAGCCGGTTCCCAAAGATAAAATCTTCCGCCGCTTCCCCCACCACTTCTTTCAGACTGGCGTTGGCTTTTTCGATGTAGGGGGCCAGGAGGGCGGAAACCGCCGCGTTGGGGGCGTAGGTTTGGGTTTCGGCGGTGTTGATCTGTTCCGGCCTCCAGTCAAAGCCCGCCAACGTTCCGTTTTTAACGGTGATTTTTCCGTAGCCCACATACTTGCCCCATTCGTTGGCGGTAACAATGTAGGTGTTCCCCACCTTTTTGGGGGCTTCAAAGTAGCTGTGGGAATGGCCGTCCACGATGATGTCGATGCCGGGAACCGCGGCGGCCAGTTCCGGGGAAATGATATGGTCCGGCCCTTCCTTTACATCCCCGATATGGGTAAGGCCGATAATAAGGTCCGCCCCCTCTTTTTTCAGGGCCTCCACCGCGGCCCGGGCGGCGTCAATCTCGTTAAGCCAGGCCAGGCTCCGGTCGGGGCTGGCGATGACCCGGCTCCTCAGGGTGGTGATGCCGAAAAGCCCCACCCTAAGGCCGCCGTAGTTTTTTATCAGGTACTGGCGGCCCCCCAAAAACTGCCCGTCCGCAGTTTTTATGTTGGAACTGAAAAAGGGAAAATTGGCCAGATCGATCTGATGGAGCAGTTGGGAATGATCCTTGTCGAATTCATGGTTTCCCATGGTGGCGGCATCATAGCCCATCATGTCGTATGCCAGAAAATCCGGTTCCGCGGAAAACATGTTGGAAAGGGCGGGTCCGGTGTTGATGTCCCCGGCGTCCACCAGCAGCACATAGGGGTTTTCCGCACGGACCTGCTTTACAAAGGAGGCAACCTCCGCCAGGCCCCCCTGCCCGTTGATGGGCAGTACGGCCCCGTGGTGATCGTTGGTGTGGAGCAGCACCAGTTCATAATTCTTCCCCGCACTGTCCGCTTCCTGTACAGGACGGGCGGAAAGAGGGGAAACCAGCAGGGAGATCAATGCCGCCAGCGGCAATATCCGAAACAGACGTTTCATAAGAATCCTCCTAATACGGCGGGACTTACAACGGCGCCGCCGGGTGAATGAGACAATTATAGTCTTTCCCCGGCTTTTACTGCCAGAGCTTAATCACCCTGGCGGCGGCCGGAGAGATACATTTGACCGGGAATTAACCTTTCACTGCCCCGGCGGTAAGGCCCTTAATAAACTGTTTGCTGGCGACAAGATAGAGGGCGATGACCGGAATAGCCGACAGGGTAAGGACGGCGAGAACCTTGGACCAATCCGTCTGGTACTGGCCGAAAAGCCGGGTTACCCCCAGCAGTACCGTTTTGGCGCGGTCGTCGCTGATGAAAATGAGGGGAAACCACAGATCGTTCCAAAACGGAACCAGGTTGTAAATGGCAACGGAGGCGAGGGCCGGACGCAGCAGGGGGGTGATGATCCGTGCAAAAACGCCGAACCGCCCGGCCCCGTCAATGATGGCCGCTTCGGTTAGTTCGTAGGGCACCTCCCGGATAAATTCGGTTAAGATAAATATGGCTATGGGGACCCCCATGGCGGTGTAAATCGGTATGAGCGCCCAGATCGTATTTAACAGCCCCATCGCCTTGACCAGTTCCAAAAGGCGGATTGAGGCGATTTTAATGGGGAGCATCATACCGGCTATGCAGAAAAAATACAGGCCCCGGGAGAGTTTGCCCCGCCAGTTTGCCAGCGCGTAGCCCGCCATGGAACCAACGATGAGGACGATGATTAACGACAGGACGACAACAACAAAGCTGTTTCTGAAATAAACCAGAAAATCCCCGTCAGATAAAACCATGCCGTAGTTGGCAATGTTCCATTCTTTGGGAAGCCCAAAGGGATTCTGATAGATCGAAAGCCGGTCTTTGAACGAATTAATTATCATTATCCACAGGGGGAAAATTACGATAAATGACCAGATTCCCAAAACAATATGGGAAGGGATATGCAGATTCTGCCGTTTAAGAGAGGGCGCGCTCATTTAATTCCTCCCCTGAGTTGCCCGCAGGGTGGGGATAACCCCCAGGCAGAGTACAAAAAATGTAATAGCCGCGATAGCCGCTCCCATGCCCGGATCGGGAATGCCCACAGGGTGCTGCCCTGCGATTCCGACGCGGTAGAACAGGGTCCCGATAAGATCGGTGGCGTAATTTGGAGCGCCGTTGACATTTTCCATGGAAAAAACCACGTCAAAAGCGTTAAAGTTGTTAACAAAGGTAAGGATGGCAACCATACCGGCCACCGGCTTAATCAGCGGAAGTTTAATATGCCAGAAAACCTGCAGGGGATTTGCCCCGTCAATCGAGGCGGCCTCAAAATAATCTTCACTGATGTTCCGCAGGGCCGCTACAAACATCATGGTCGAAATACCCATCCATTGCCAGCAGGAAACCAGAGAAACGCAGATAAGGGCGGTAGCCCGGTCGCCAAGCCAGGGACGGACAAGAAAACCCAGGTGGAGACGCGACATAAAAGGTGCGCTCCATACGGGATTAAGCAGGAGCTTCCAAAGATAACCGGTTACCAGAACTGCCAGGGTAACGGGTACAAAAATTACGGTCTGATAGAATTCCCGGCCCTTTAGATTTTTTCCGGTTAACAGGGTGCCGAAAACAATGCCAAGGCCGTTCTGAACGGCAAAGTGGATAAGGAAAAAAATACAGGTGTGGAGAAAGGCGCTCCAGTACCGTTCAGAGTACTGCTGTACCGTAAAAAGCCTGATAAAATTTTCAAACCCGACAAACCTGCGGCCGATACCCGCCGAACCGGTATACAAACTAAGCCAAAGCGAATTCAAAAGGGGCCAGGCCATAAAGACCACATAAAAAATCAACGCCGGCGACAGATAGGGCAGCCATGTTACCAGGGTTCCGTTCCCTATCAGGCGATTCTTCCGGGACTTCACCGCCATAGGACCTCCATAAATAAATAGAGCATTATCCGGCGGCTGCCGGATAATGCTCATAACGCAGGGATATTAGCGCAGCCTTGCCGCGGTAGTTTCCATATCGCCGGCCGCCTGCTGGGGAGTCTGTTCACCCTTCAGCACTTTGATGACCGCTTGATTCATTGGAGCGTAGAGATCCAGGAATTTGGGCCAGACAAAGCGGGCGTCGGTTTCCTTGCCGGTGTTAAGCGAAAGGAATTCGTTGGCGTGGGCGTCCGCCAGGGTAATGGGGGCGCTGATCATCGGGAAAAAGCCTTCGGGCATAAACCGTGACGCAACAGCGGCGCCTTCGGGGGAGGCCAGCCAGGCAAGGAAATCCCGGCATTCCTGGGGATACTTGGTAATCTTGTTGTAGGTTATCGCCAGATCGGGGTGGAAACTGATAAGAGTGGAACGGCCCCTGGGCGCGGGTATAGAGAAAAGACCCCATTCAAAGGGCGCTCCGGTATAAACGCTGAGATTCCACGACCCGTCTATAAACATTGCCGCCTGCTGGGTGTTAAAAAGCGCCTGGGAATCGTTATAGGTAACGGCCTCGAAACCTCTGGGAAGATACTTGGACACATCGGCCAGAGCCTGGAAACTGGCGGCAAAAGCGGCGTCATTTAATTTCTTTTCGCCGGATTCATACTTGGCCCGTTCAGCCCCGCCGCCTATAAAATTGGGAAGCATCCCCAGGTAGAAACACTCAAGGACATCCCATTCATCAGCTACGCCGTTGGCCAGCGGGGTGTACCCCCTGGCGGCAAGGGTCCCGCAGAGGGAGACAAAATCCTCCCAGGTCTGGGGAACGGAAAGCCCTTCCTTTTGAAAAATAGTTTTGTTGTAATACACAGCGTGGGAAACGGCGGCCAGGGGAACTGCAAAAGCCTTGCCGTCGGACATTTGCCAGGGTGCAAGGTTGGCGGCGCTGAAATTCTGATTAACGCCGGGAATATCGCTGCAATCGGCAAAATATCCGGCATTGAACAGTTCCTGGCCCGGCGCGTAACTTCTGGCGTATATCAGATCGGGCCCTGTGCCGCCGTCAAGCTGCAAGCGCAGGGTGGCGTTATAATCCGGCGGGTTCGTGGGCCGGTATTGAATCGTTACGTTGGGTTTAACCTTTTTGTATTCCGCCAGCAGGTTATTCATCTGTTCGGTATCATCGGGCCGCCACGCGCCCATTACCAGGGTTACGGTTCCCGCGTCGGCAGCGCCGTCCCTTCTTGCTCCCGCGAACGCGGGAAGCGAAACCGCCAGTGCAAGTAATACTACGCCAATTATTCTCATAGCTTTTCCCATTCTCCAATCCTCCTGAATAAAAAAACATGGATACGAATATCCCGATTTCGTATGCAATTCATGCGCATACCCGCATCCGGCTTTATTATTACCACTGGCGCCTCCTTCGCGTTTTCCTGCAGGAACCGTGCACAACACGGGGTGATATAAACCAGTCTTTAGGAATAATAGAAACAGGGAAAGAAAAGGAACTTTGAGAAATCCTAATTTCTGATAATATCGGGGGGGGGGGGGGGGGTAAAACCTGTGTGTGAAGAATATACAGTTGGGGAGATTGCCGTAACGGAAAATTTATAAACAGCGCCGCCCAGGTACATTCAACCTCTCCTTGCAAATTATTAAAACATTGAGGCTTTCCCAAAACTAACCGAGTTTTGGGACTGGATCCAGTATTACCTGTTTTAGTGTTCCTGTCAATTAAAAAATTGGGATCCTGAAA
>JAIRXT010000133.1 GCA_031268125.1 Treponema sp.
CGCAAAAATCATATTTTTTTATTGAATCAGATTCCCGCTCTGCGGCAATCCATACCGGAAATAAAGGTGCTGTTTGCCGGGAAAGGCGAACTGATGGAATCCTGTAAAGAAACTGCCGCTGTGCTCCGGGCGGCAGAAACTGTTCACTTTTTGGGCTACCGGAATGATGTGGAACTATTATGCCGAATTGCGGATCTTCACGTTTCACCCAGCAGGCAGGAAGGGCAGGGATTAAATAACATTGAGGCAATGGCATCGGGTTTGCCGGTCATTTGTTCAAAAATACGGGGACACATGGATGTTGTAACCGAAGGACGGAACGGCTTCTTTTTTGGATTAAACGACCCGGATAGGATGGTCAAAACAATCGTTACTCTGTATAAAACCCCGGAATTACGGGAAATAATCGCCCGGATTAACGCCGCAGATGCCAAGAAATTTTCGGTGGATACGGCAACGGAAAAAATGGCGGATATTTACCGGCAGTTTATGTAGCGCCCGTGCAATAATTCTCAGTTTAGGGAAGGGCGAAAAGGCCAAAAGCCGGGCGGGGTCCAGTTTCGCGAAAGCGAAAAGGGGGAAAAGGAGGGGAAGGGGCCCTTGTTTTTCCCCCTTAACAGGACCCCAAGAGGATTTTACCGGCGCGCCTTTTCATTGTGATACCTAAACTGAAAATTGCCGCCCTGCCGCTTGCACTAAACTTGACCCGCAATTTGACACGGTCCGCCGGCCCGGTGAGTCCAATGCCCTGTAGGTCAAGTTTAGCGCTTGCGGGGTTCCCTATTTTTTCCTGTTTTTGCCCCCGGCGCCTTGGTCCTTGTTTTTGCGCGTGGCCGTTCTAAGGGCATCCGCAAGGGTGTACGTGGTGCCGTCATCTTCCTGAGCGGGCCGGGGCCGCTGTCCGGCGGCCGGGCCGGGCCGGAAGGCGTTTTTCCCGGCGGGCGGGATTCCGGGGGCCCTGTCCCGGCGGGCGGAATCGCCGCCATACCCGTTCCCCGTCCGCGGGGCGGGCCGGGAGTAGGGGGTTTCCCCGCGGGCCGCTGGCGTGCCGGAGGTTCCCGCTTGTGCGGCGTGTGCGGTCCCGGGTTGTGCCGCCGCCTTGCCCTGTTTGCGGGAAAGGCCGATGCGGCGGCGGTCCGTATCCAGGCTGACGATTTTGAATTCCAGCACATCCCCCACTTTTACCGTGCCCAGAGGATCTTTAATAAAATGATCGCTTAATTCGGAAACATGAACCAGGGCGGTTTCCTTAATCCCCAGGTCCACAAAGGCCCCAAAGTCCACCACATTTTTAATTTTCCCCGTAACCATCATTCCTTCCGCAAGGTCCTCAAAGTTCAGAACCTCCTTCCGGGTTATGGGCCTGGGATAGCCGTCCCTGGGGTCCCGGTTGGGCTTTTTTAATTCATCTACAATATCGCTGATGGTGGTGTCCCCAACGCCGTGCTTTTCTTTAAGTTCCGCAATTGTTGCGGCTGCAATTGCCGCGGAAGAAAGCGTACCGGTTGTTGTGGAATTTCCCAGGATGGTCCGGATTTCCCGGGCCACGGCGTAATTTTCCGGATGAACCCAGGTGTTATCCAGGGGTTCGGCGCTTTCGGGGATCTTCAGGAATCCCGCGCACTGTTCGTAACTTTTGGGGCCCATGCCGCTCACCGTTACCAGTTCCTCCCGGTTGGTGATGCGGCCCCTTTCGTCCCGGTAAGATACAATCTTCCTTGCCAGGGCGCTGTTAATCCCGCTGACATACTTCAACAAAGAAACGCTGGCGGTATTCAGATTTACCCCCACGCTGTTTACCACCGATGAAACAACCTCGTCCAGGCTTTCGGAAAGTTTTCTCTGGTTCAGATCGTGCTGGTACAGCCCTACGCCGATGGATTTTGGATCGATTTTTACCAGTTCCGCCAGCGGGTCCTGGAGCCGGCGGCCGATAGATACCGCCCCCCGGATGGTCAAGTCCAGATTGGGAAATTCTTCCCGGGCAATATCACCGGCGGAATACACCGAAGCGCCGTCCTCATCCACCACCGTATACAGAAGTTCCAGGTTGTTTTCCGCAATTACCTGGCTTACCAGTTCCTGCACATCCCGGCTCCCCGTACCGTTCCCCACCGCCGCCAGTTGAATATCGTACTGTTTAATCCCCTGCAGCAGCAGTTTTTTCGCATCCTCGGGGCGGTGGTTGTAGAAAACCATGTTCCCCAGGTACTTCCCCGTATCGTCCAGAAACGCGCACTTGGTCCCCGTGCGGATTCCCGGATCGATTCCCAGCACCCGTGTTCCCTTAATCGGCTGCTGCATAAGAAGATTCTTCAAATTTTCGGCAAAAATTGAAATGCCGTGATCGTCCGCTTCCTCGCTGTGGTCCCCCCGAATCTCCCGGATTACCGCCGGGGAGAGCAGCCGTTTTACGCCGTCCTCGACAGCGGTTCTGTGGTAATCGTTGTGCAGTTCGTAGTTTCCCTGCAGCATCAGGACCGCGGCGTTTTCGTCTACATCAATGGTTACGTTTAGCACCCCTTCCCGTTCTCCCCGGTTGATGGCCAGAATCCGGTGGGCCTTGATGCGGGAAAGCGATTCTCCGTAATCCCAATACATCTGGTACGTAGAAGTTTTCTTTGCCTCTTCGTCGCCTTTCCCCTTTTCCCCCGATGCGGCAACCATAATCCGTCCGTCTCTCCGGTAGAATGCCTTGATCGCCGCCCGGTTTTTGGTGTCCTGGCTTAGTTCTTCGGCAATAATATCCATCGCTCCCTGCAAGGCGGCTTCTACCGTAGGAACCGACAGGTCCTGTTGGGCATCCGGCACGGCTTCCGGTCCGGCCGCCGCGTCCGCGGGCCGCACAAACTCCGCCGCCCGTGCGCGCAGGGCCTCCGTCTCCAGCTCTTTCACCGCCTCCGCCAGGGGTCCCAGACCTCTTTCCTGGGCTAACATTCCCCTGGTTTTTTTCTTTCGTTTGTAAGGGGCATAGATATCTTCCAGTTCGGCGGCGGTGGCGGCCCTGCTGATGTTTTCGTAGAGCGGCTCTGTAAGCTTTCCCTGGCCGTAGATACCCCGGATGATCTCTATCCGGCGGTTTTCAAGATTCTTTGCGGCATTAAAAAGGTGTTCAATGTCCCGCACTTGTACCTCGTCCAGACTGCCGGTTTTCTCTTTCCGGTAACGGGCGATAAACGGAACAGTGGACCCTTCGGCCAATAGGCCGGTAACCGCCAAAACCTGGGCGGTTTTAAGCCCCATCTTTTCCCCAATTCCCTGTATCAGGGAATCTTCATTAACTTTTAGTTCGTCGATAAAATTTTTGTCCAGGTTCATGGGGGAAGTTTAGCAAAAAAACGGCTCCCGGCAAAGAGGGGCAGTATAATGATCTACAGAGTAACGGTATTTGTGTTTAATCCAAAGAAACTACAAATTTAAGATTTTCCAAAACCAACCGGGCTTGAGGAAAGGTTTATAAATGCGGGGCGTTGCGGGGCACCGCAAGGGGCCGGCCAAGACCGCACGGGCGGACTGGACCGGGGGCCCTTCTTAACAGAACTACTTTGCGGCCCTGGGCTTTGCGGCGGGTTTACCCGCGGGTTTCCTGGCAGTCCGGGCGGCGGGTTTAACAGGCGCCTTGGCGGGGGCCTTGGCTTCCTGCTTTTTAGCCTTGGG
>JAIRXT010000267.1 GCA_031268125.1 Treponema sp.
CCTTGCGCCAAGAAAGCTTCCTGTAAAACATCTATTTTTCCGGCGCAAGGCAAGCGTGGCCGCCCCCGGCCTGTGGCTCCCCCGCCGGATTGATTTTGGAGGAGTTCAACAGACCTTTATACAAAAGTAAACGCCGATGCCCTGACTGCGGCCCCTATTCTCTTTGCCGCGGATACCGTATACTTTCCCATCCATGAGAACCATGAAGCTGCCGCGTTTTTTACTTATCAGGGATGTTTTTCGGGAAGGAGTTAAACCGGGCCGTTTTTTGGGCGTCCTGATCTTCTTCGGCATCAGCTACGGGTTCTACCGGGGCATCCAGGATAACTACCTGGCGGATGTTCTCAAGGTTACCGCCTTTGAGCGGGGGATTATCGAATTTTTCCGTGAAACCCCGGGACTCCTGGTAGTGTTGATCCTCGCCTGGATGTACCGCTTTACCGAAGTCAAGGTTTTCAAGATAGGCATAGGCTTCATGGTGGCGGGCCTGGCGGGACTCCTCGTTGTCGCCCTGCCCAACTGGGATTCCCCGGGGAACGCGCTGCCGCTGGTGGTTATCTTCATGGTGGTCTTCAGCGTCGGGGAGCATGTGATCATGCCGGTACGGGCCACAATTTCCCTCGATATGGCGGCAAAGGGCAAAGAGGGGACCATCCTGGGGGTTACCGGCGCGCTGGGGCAGATCGGGAACATCGTGGGCTTTGTCGTCGTTACCGGTTTTTTCGCCCTGATAACCCGCCTTGGCTATTCCCGCACCGACATTTTCCCCTTCAGAATCATCTTCGCCGTGGCCCTAAGCCTTATGCTGGCGGCCTTTTTTACCGTCATCGCCCTGGAAGAATCGGGAACCAGGGTAAAGCGGCGGCGTTTCTACTTCGCCCGGAAATTCACCAAATTCTACATGCTGGAAGTCTTCTACGGCGCCCGCAAGCAGATCTTTATCACCTTTGCCCCCTTTGTGCTGATCCGCTACTACGGGGCCCCCACATCCATCATTTCACTGCTCCTGGGCATCTGCGCCGTCTTCGGTACCATATTCAGCCCCTTCGTGGGGCAGCTTATCGACAAGCTGGGCTACAAATTTATCATGGTTACCGACACCCTGCTTCTGGTAGTGGTCTGCATCCTCTACGGCTTTGCCCACCGGATCTTCCCCCAAAACATCGCCTTCATGGTAGTCTGTGTCAATTACGTGCTGGATTCGATCATCTCCATGGCCAGCATGGCCAGCAACGTGTACGTCCGGTCCATCGCCTCAAGCCAGGAGGAAGTTACCGCCACCTTGAGTACCGGGGTTTCGGTGAATCATGTCATTTCGATTTTGATTGCCCTTCTGGGGGGCTATATCTGGGACGCCGTGGGTATTGAGGCCCTGTTTATCCTTTCCGCAGTGCTGGGGATCATCAACAGCATCTACGCGGCCACCATCAAGAAAAACGAAGAGTACCACCCGGAAGCAGTAACGTAACCGCGTATCACGGGATTCGCTCTTTCATGCCGGCGGCTTTGCCGAATGAATTTAGCTTGTCTTTTGTCCTCTATTGCAGTCCGCACAACCGCAGCCGCAGCTTCCCTGCCCCCGGCGGATATTGCGGATCAGCCGGAACAGCGCCAGCCCAAGAATACCGAATACCACCGCCGCCGTTACAATCGTGGACAGGTTATCCCGTATACAATCCATTATTTCTTCCTCCCGGCCGCGGTTTTCCGGCCCTCCGGCTTACGGACCGCAAGCCAGATAAAAAGGGCCAGCACCAGCAGAGCCGCCGCCGTACCGCCGCCGAAAGGCCGCCCCGTTAAAAGGCCGCCCAACTGGTAAACCATAAGGGCCAGGCTGTAGCCAAAGATAAGCTGGTAAGCCACGGCAAAGAGAGTCCATTTGCCGTTGTTCATCTCCCGCCGTATGGCGCCGATGGCGGCAAAACAGGGGGGGCAGTAGAGGTTGAACACGAGGAAAGAATATGCGGAAAGGGCGCTAAAGTGGGCCGCAAAGACTTCCCACATTTCCTGCCCTTCTTCCCCCGGTTCCGCAAAGCCGTAGAGTACCCCCATCGTGCCCACCACGTTTTCCTTTGCTATCAGGCCCGTAATGGTGGCCACTGCGGCGTCCCATGAACCAAATCCCAGGGGCGCGAAAATCACCGCAATGACGGAACCGGCGGCTGCCAAAAGGCCGTCGTTCAGGTTCTCCACCATGCCGAATGCTCCGTCCGTAAAACCAAAGCCGGAGAGGAACCAGATGAGCACCGCGGAGATAAGGATCACCGATCCCGCTTTTTTGATAAAAGACCAGGCCCGCTCCCACATGCTGCGCAGTACGTTGACAAATCCCGGAACATGGTAGGCCGGAAGCTCCATCACGAAGGGGGAAGCGTCTCCCCGGAAGGGCGGGGTTTTCTTGAGGACAATCCCTGAAAAAATCACCGATCCGATCCCCAGGAAGTAGGCGCTGGGGGCCACCCACCAGGCCCCGCCCAGCACTGCGCCGGATATCAGGGCAATGACGGGGAGCTTTGCCCCGCAGGGCATAAAAGTAGTAACCATAACCGTCAGACGGCGGTCATGTTCGTTCTCTATGGTCCGGGAGGCCATGACCCCCGGAATACCGCAGCCCGTGCCGATGAGCATGGGGATAAAACTTTTCCCCGAAAGGCCGAAACGGCGGAACAGCCGGTCCAGGATAAAGGCGATCCGGGCCATGTAGCCGCAGGCCTCCAGGGCCGCAAGAAACAGGAACAGTACCAGCATCTGGGGGACAAAGCCCAGCACCGCCCCCACACCCCCAATGATGCCGTCCAGAATAAGGCTGTTAAGCCAGCGCGCCGTCCCCAGGGCCTCCAGCGCGGCCCCCGCCAGTACCGGGACGCCGGGAACCCACAGGCCGAAGAAGCGCCAGCCGTCCCCGAACAGGCCGTCGTTGGTCCAGTCGGTAACCCAGGTTCCCACCGTGGTAACGGAGACAAAGTAGATGATAAAGATAGCCGCCGCGAAAATGGGCAGGGCCAGGAAACGGTTGGTAACTACCCGGTCAATCCGGTCGCTGGCGGAAAGTTCCCCCCGGGCCCTGCTCCGTTTAAGACAGCCTGCCACCAAGCCGGAAATAAACTCGTAACGGGCCTCGGTATCCAGGGCTTCAGGATCCTCGCCATCGGGGGTTTGAGCCCCGGCATCCCGGGGAGGAAGCGCCGGCTTGGGGGGCTTTGCCGCCTTCGCCAGGTCCAGGGCCCGCCCAACGGCTTCGTCTATTCCCGTGCCTTTGAGGGCGGAAATCGCGGCGGCCGGGCAGCCCAGGCCCTTTTCTAGTTTGGCCAGGTTAAGCGAATCTCCCGCCTTGGCCAGCACATCAACCATGTTGACCGCCACCAGCACAGGAATTCCCATTTCCAAAAGCTGGGTGCTCAGAAACAGGTTCCGTTCCAGGTTGGCCCCGTCAACAATGTTGAGAATCAGGTCCGGTTTTTGTTCCGTCAGGTAGTTCCGGGTGATGATCTCTTCCAGGGAATAGGGGGAAAGGGAGTAGATTCCCGGCAGATCGGTAATGATCACATCCCGGTGGTCCTTGAGCCGCCCCTCTTTTTTTTCGACCGTTACCCCCGGCCAGTTCCCCACAAACTGGTTGGAACCGGTCAACGCGTTAAAAAGCGTGGTTTTCCCGCTGTTGGGATTCCCCGCTAAAGCTATTTTCATACCTACACCGCCGTTTCTGCCCGCAGGCTATTCGGCAACTTCAATAATGTCAATGTCCGCCCGCCGCAGGGAAAGTTCATAGCCCCGGACATGGACTTCTACCGGGTCCCCCAGGGGCGCTACCTTGCGGACCAGAATTTCCGTATTCCGGGTAATCCCCATCGCCATAATCCGCTGTTTTACCGGGCCTTCCCCGCTCAGCCCGGTTACTTTAACCGTCGTGCCCGGCTTAATATCCCTTAGAGTCGCCATATCCTCTCACCAGAGATTTTCCCAAAACTTCAGTTTTTTGGGAAAACTGCCTTGATTTTAATAGAAAAAGCGGGCTTTTGACCGCTTTTCCACAAGCCGTTCCCAAAACTAAAATGAATTTTGGGAGCGGCCCCCCGCTACACAAGAATTTTATTTGCCATCTCCCGGCTGATGGCAAGGCGGGAGTCCTTTACCAGAACAATCAAATTCCCCGCAAACTGGGATACCACTTTGATCTCGGTTCCCACGATAAAACCCATCGCCAAAAGCCGTTTTTTTAAATCCTCAGGGCCGCCCAGTTTTCTTACCGTCCGGCCTTCGCCGGGCTTTGCTAACGTCAGGGGCATTGAATAACCTCCGCCCGGCTTGAGGGCCGGGCTCCACACGGGGCGGTTTGTAAGCACTGCCTTACATAACCATACCCGGTTATAAAGATAGTGAATGCTAACTTCGCTGTCAAGGGACGAATCATCAGGGCAG
>JAIRXT010000043.1 GCA_031268125.1 Treponema sp.
TTCTTCCCCACCACCAACAAGGACCTTGAAGCAAGCTTCAAGTACATCGACTACATCAACACGCCGGAAGGCATGACCCTGGCCGAGTACGGTATTGAAGGCCAGACCTTTGTCCGCAATGCCCAGGGCCAGCCCCGGCTTATCTCCAGCTTCCTGGATCGCAAACGCCGCGGTGATGCCACCTGGGAAGATGAACTGCGGGAAGTTGGCGGTTTTGGTTATATTTCCGGCCGTCTCTGGTACGGCAATATGAAGCTGGACTGGTTTGGTGAAGATGGTGTAGGCAACGCCGATGCCGCGGTACAGGAACTTGAAGATTATAAATTACTGCGCCCTGCCCGGCAGCTCCCCGGCTATGCCCTTTCCGCATTTGAAGGCGAGTTCCCGGAATATTCGGCCGTCAGCAGAATCGCCTTTGAGGGAGATATCGAAAAGACCTACCGTGAGCGGGCCTATTTCGCCAGCACCGAAGCCGAAGCACGCCAGATTCTCCAATCCTATCAAACCTACCTGCAAACCCAGGAGAACGGGATCTTTATGCGCTTCCTGGACTTCCTGGCAGAAAAGGCAAAGACCCGCAACGACATCGCATTCTAAAACAGTATTTGTAACGTGAGTTTAAAAAAAGCCGTTCCGGTCAAACCGGAACGGCGTCTTCCCGAAAACGGCTCCTGTTTTACTGGAGAAGCTGAAGAACTGACTGGCCTCTCTGGTTGGCCTGGGCAAGCATTGCGGTACCGGACTGGCTGAGGATCTGGTTTTTGGTGTACCCAACCATCTCATTCGCCATGTTGGTATCGCGGATGCGGGATTCGGAAGCCTGCATATTTTCGGCTCCCACATCCAGGCCGCGGACCACGTGTTCCAAACGGTTTTGGTAGGCGCCAAGATCGGATCTTTGCTTGTTGATGACCTTGATTGCCTGATCGAGGGTTCCAATGGCACGGTTGGAGCTGTCCAGGCTGGACAGTGAAAGAATCGAATCATCGCCAACGTTGCGGATACCGAGACCCTTTGCAGTCATGGTACCGATGAATACCTGTTCCCGCTGATCCATGTTGGCGCCGACATGGAACCACATAGAGGCGGTAACCACATTTTCCCCGCTAACCCGCGCAAAGCGGCCGGTCATCAGATTCATTCCGTTAAACTGTGCATGGGAGGCAATCCGATCCACTTCGTCAATGAGGGCGGAAACTTCAATCTGGATATACATCCGGTCCTCGTCGGTGTAAATACCATGTGCGGACTGAACCGCCAGTTCACGCAGGCGCTGTACAATATCTTCGGTTTCCTGGAGGTAACCTTCCGTGGTTTGAATAAACGAAATACCGTTTTGGGCGTTAGTAGACGCCTGGTTCAAACCGCGAATCTGGCTGCGCAGTTTTTCGGAAACCGCCAGCCCCGAAGCATCGTCCCCCGCGCGGTTGATGCGTAATCCGCTGGACAATTTCTCCATGTTCTTATCCAGATAATTCTGGGTAACTTTGAGAGACCTGTCCGCGAACATCGCGCTTAAGTTGTGATTGATGATCATTATTCACTCCCTTGGTATTTTCAGCGCGTGCCGTCCCCTGACGGCCTCACCGCTGCGGCATCCCTGCCGCCGGCATTACTGCCGGAAGTCCTTCCCCAAAAAACGCCAGGAGGCCCAACGGGCGCATAACATTCTTCGGTTCATTTTAAATATCGGATTTTAGGATTTTGACTTTAGCTAAAACGGTAGATGATTGCGGGTAATCGCGGAATAATTTTGCAGGCGGGATATACGGGAAAAATTCGCCGGGAACCGGAGTTTACATTTTGAAATCACTGCCCAAATAAACTTCCCGTACCATTTCATTATTCAGTATCTCCTCCCGTCCGCCGCGGGCGGCAATGGAACCATCGGCAATAATAAAGGCTTCGGTGGTAATCTCCAGGGTATCCCGGACATTGTGATCGGTAATCAGCACCCCAATGCCCTTTTCCGCAAGGCCGCGGATGATCTGTTTAATCTCGTAAACCGCTATCGGATCGATCCCCGCAAAGGGCTCGTCCAGATGCAGAAATTTTGGTTCCGTTGCCAGGGCCCGGGCAATTTCTGTACGCCTCCGTTCACCGCCGGAAAGGGTAAATCCGTATTGCCTGCGCAGTTTTGTAATGCCGAATTCCTCCAGCAGGGCTTCCTGCCGCCGTTTTTTTTCGGCCTTGTTTATATCCCGGCGGCTTTCCAGAATGGCCCATATATTCTGCTCCACGGTGAGCTTGCGGAAAATAGAAGCCTCCTGGGGAAGGTACGCAATGCCCTGGCGGGCCCTGCGGAACATGGGCTTGGAGGTAATATCAACCTGATCCAGGTAAACAAGCCCCGCTGTCGGCCGGTAGAAACCCACAATCATATAAAAAATAGTGGTCTTGCCCGCCCCGTTGGGCCCCAGCAGTCCCGCCACTTCGCCATTATGCATAGAAAAATTAACACCCCGGACCACTTCTTTCCGGCCGAATTTTTTACGGAGATCCTTTACGGCAAGGACGTGCATGCCAACCCCCGGGGGGGGGCTTTCCGGCTTTTCCGGCTCAAAACCGGGAGCGTCCCGGTTGTCTTCGTCAGGGGATTCCAGCGACACATTTAAATACTGGCGCCGGCCGTCGGCATTCAGGACTTCCGCCCTGATATGGCCTTCCGTGTCGCAGGAGATGATCATCTCGATAGACGGCTCTCCCTGCGACTTCTCCCCGATATTTTCAACCACCATGCTGCCAATGTACTGGGCGTCGGCAGCGGTTTTGGTATAACTGCGGTATAAATCTATCTGCACATTCCGCTGTTTATCGTGGGCGGTAGTAAGCACGAGCCGTTTTTTGGCGTTTGAATTTTCATCGATGATTGAATAGAACTCCCCATTAGCAATTTTTATGCCAATAGTTGCCGCCATCGGTTTTGCTCCTTTCCAATCAGGTTTGGGCCGCGCCGGGTTGGTTTACCGGCCGGACATCTTGTATTTTGAGCGCCTAATTCTTGATGGAACCGGACACCGTCCCTTCCATAGTAACATCGTTGGTGTCCAGGTCCACCCGGATACGATCCGCCCTGAATTCATCATCCTTTTTGAAGACCACCGGAAACCCCGAAAGGTCCAGCAATTTTTCCTGCCGCCGGTACACCCCATAATCGGAGCGGCAGACCATATCGTCCTTAAAAAGCCGGACTCCGATTTGAAAAACCACTACTTCCGCCTGTTCATCGTATTCAACAAAACGGCCCCGGGTAACAATCTCGTTTTTCCGGTCCTCCAGTGTTGAATTGCCTTCCAGCCGGGCAATTTTGAGCTTCCGGTCGTAGCGGAGCCGGTCGGCCTTAAAGGAGATTTGTTTTTCCTCATCCAGGCCGGTAACGCTGCCGGAACAGTCGATGAACTGGTTGTCATCCCCCTGTATCTCGATTCTGCCGGCCCGCAGCAACAGGTTGTCGGACTTGACTTCGGCATTTCCTACCAGCACGGTAATTTCCCGGCCGGAGGACCGGCTGCCGGACATACGATCCGCCCTAAAGGTGAAGGTATCGGCGCCGGCCAGCCCTGCGGCGCAAAGCAGCACAGCCAAAACCCGGAACAAGCCGCCCATTACCGGGCCTCCGCGTCATCGTCCTGGCTGTCTTCCCCATCTTCGTAGACGTACACACCATTGATGGAACCGGAGAATTCCCATGTGCGCTTCCGGGTATTGGCCTTAAAACCAAAGCCCTGGAAACTGGTTCCGTCATCCCGGAAGATCCTCACCGTATCCTCCGGGGCAACGGCAAGCTGCCGTTCTTTGTCATTCCAGGAAAGGTTTTCCGCTTCAATGACGATATTTTCAGAATCCACCGAAAGGCTTACCCCGCCGGAAATGCCGATATTCCCCGAATCAAGCTCTATCCGGGCGGCAGACGCCTGCCCGGTGGAATCGATCCTTTCGCCATGATCGGTGAACTGCTCAAACGAAAAATTCCGCACTTCCATAAATTGCTTTTTCTCGTAGCGCTCCGCCTGTTCCGCCCGGAAGCGGACCAGGGGGTCCCCATCCCGTATGCGGACATATTCAACCTCGTCCATCACAATATCAGGAAGCCCCGAATCTTCACTGCCGCTGCCGCCGTAGTCAAAGGAACAGCCCAAGGCAGTGAAACACAAAAGGAACAGTACGGGGGGAAAAAACTTGGAGAAAAAAGGTTTTATCCCTTCCATTCGGGGCTCCTGTATCCGGTTCTTCCTCCCTACAGGATTCCCGGTGTTTTTTCAATGAGAAAGGCCGTTTTGAGACGGCAGCCTTGAATTTAGGATAGACTTATTCGACAACCCGAACCCGGCTGGGTTCAGTAAAAAGGGTCGTTGAGCAAGCCCAATCAGCATCTTTATCGGCATATTCGGCGGAATGCTAAAGGGTTTCCCCGGCGGACAACATCCGTTCCTTGGCGGCGGCGATAAAATCCTGGAACAGGGGGCTGGCCAGGGTGGGCTTGGACTTAAATTCCGGGTGGAATTGTACCCCCACCCCCCAGGGATGATCCGGCCATTCCGTACACTCCACAAGGCCCCCGTCCGGGGTAAATGCGGCCAGCTTTAACCCGGATTTTGTCATATCATCGCGGTATTTGTTGGAAAATTCATAACGGTGCCGGTGCCGCTCCCAGATCTCCGCGGAACCGTAGGCCGCCGTAATCCGGCTTCCTTCCCCCGCCACGGTCCTGCTGGCCCCCAGCCGCATGGTTCCGCCGTAGTCTTTCACATTTACCTGTTCCGCCAACAGGCTGATCACCGGATGCCGGGTATCTTCGTCAAATTCGCTTGAATCCGCGTCTTCCCAGCCCAGCACGTTCCGGCCCCACTCAATAACCATGACCTGCATCCCCAGGCAAATGCCGAAATAGGGAACTTTGTTAAGCCTGGCCCAGGCGGCGGCCTTTACCATGCCGTTGATGCCCCGCTGCCCAAAGCCGCCGGGCACCAGGATGCCGTGGACCGCTCCCCCCCCGGCCCCCAATGCCGCATCCGGTTCCAGCGCATCTTCCAGCCGGGAGGAATCCACCTTGACCAGTTCTACCTCTACTTCGTTTCCCATGCCCGCATGGAACAGAGCCTCGTAAACGGATTTATAGGCATCGTGGAGTTCCATGTACTTACCCACAATCCCGATGCGTACCTTACCCCGGCGGGAACGGAATTTTTCCATCATGGAAACCCAGGGGCTTAGATTGGCGTGCCGGCTTTCCACCCCCATCTTTTTTAGTACCACCTGATCCAGTTTTTGTGCATGGAAGATCAGGGGAATTTCGTAGATTGTGGTATTTACATCGTAGGAACTAAAGACCGAATCACATTCTACATTGGTAAAAAGGGCGATTTTTCTGCGGGTTGCCTCGTCCAGCATCACCGGGGCCCGGCAGATAAGGATATCCGGCTGAATACCCATCTCCTGCATGGCCTTGACCGAATGCTGGGTCGGTTTGGTCTTGAGTTCCCCCCCGGCTACCGCAGGAACCAGGGTAAGGTGAACGGAAATGGCGTTGACCCTGCCATATTCATGGATAAGCTGCCGGGCGGCTTCCAGGAAGGGGATGGACTCGATGTCCCCCACGGTACCGCCAATCTCCACGATCACCACGTCCACGTCCGCATCTTCCCGGGCAATGCCCTGGATACGGCTCTTTATTTCGTCGGTGATGTGGGGAATAACCTGGACACAGCGGCCCAGAAAGCGGCCCTCCCGTTCCTTGTTGATAACCTCTTTGTAGATCTGCCCGGTGGTCATCGAACTGGCCCGGGAAAGGGGACTCCTGGTAAAACGGGCGTAATTCCCCAGGTCCAGGTCTGTTTCCGCCCCGTCATCGGTAACGTAGACTTCGCCATGCTGATAGGGGCTCATGGTACCGGCGTCCACATTAATATAGGGATCGCATTTGACCATCCGCACGTTAAGGCCGCGGGCTTCCAACAAAGCCCCCAGGGAGGAGGCGGCTACCCCCTTCCCCAAGCCGGACAACACCCCGCCGGAGACAAAAATCAGTTTATCCATGTATTAGCATTATTCCCCGCCCCCCCGTTCCGCGTCAATGACCCCGGCCCGGCAATTCTCATTTTAACCATTCCAAAATGAAAAGAGAGCCGAAACAAGCAACTGGGGTCCAGTTTCGCGAAAGCGAAAAGTGGAAAGAATCTGGGGCGGGGGCCCCGGATTTTTCCAGCCGGCAGGACCCCGGATGAATTTTTTACAGCTGAGGCAGTTCCAAAATGTCAAATTTTGGAACTGCAACCTATAAAAACCGCAGTTTTGCAGCCCGTAGGGCGAAAAACTGCAAGAGCCGGTTACAAAATAACCGATTTTGGAACCGGCTCATCTAAGGGAATTTGAGGGGAGGGGGGGGTAAAACAGCAAGGCCAGTAAGACAACCCGGCCGGGTTGTCTTACTGGCCCATTAACTTACAAACAACTGAGCCGGTTCCAAAATCTGACATTTTGGAACTGCCTCAACTCTAGTTGGGGAACTTGGCCCGGCGTTCATCAATGACGGCCTGGGCTCCGGAAGCCCGCCAATCGGCCAGGAGGGCATCCCAGCGGCTGTCAAACTGGGCGGGGGCGCAGCGGAACAGTTCGGAGTAGATGACCTTTGCCTTATCCACCAGGGTCTGGCCCAAGGGACCGGCTACGGTCAGGGGAGAGGTGGGCTGGACCACCAGGGCAGGACGGCCGTTGGCCAGGGCTACGTTATACGCCCGCTGGATAACATCCGCCGGGAAGGAATAGCCTGCGGCCAGGGCCCTGATGCTTGCTTCCTGGGTTTCCAGGAAAAGGCCGTTCATCGCCAGGGTATAGTCGATGTTCTGATTGCTGTTCATCATCCAGCCCTGATCGTTGGCGGAATTCAGGGTCTTGGGGTCCGCCGCCACCTTGACTACGCCGTTTTCGATGGTATGGTTCACACCTTCCAACCCGGTTTGGATGAAGTGGTAGTTTTCGTACTTGGCCATCCAGTTAAGGTAACGCATGGCGGCATCCGGATTCTTACAGGAAAGGGGGATAAAGGAGAAAATACCGGCCGCATCGTAAATACCCTTGGTGGTTTTTCCGTTGGCATCGGTAATGCAGTCCACGGGGATAACGTTGGCGCTGGGGATGTTAGCCTTGAGGCCCGACAAGGTTCCGTTGGGCTCACGGTAGATGGTGTCCCAGTCTCCAATCCATGAACCGGCCGCGCCGCTCTTGATGATCGGGGCCGTATCGTCGCCGGTTTTGTAAAGGGGGAAATCCCGGTCAATAAGATTTTCGTTGTACATCTTATTCATGAAACGGACCCCTTCCTTGTAGCCGGGAATAAGCAGATTCCGTTCCGCCACGCTGTTGATCCACCGTTCCTTGTCGCTGATGTTCACATCAATAAAGGAATCCATAACAAGCCCGGGACCCCAGTCCAGACGGTCGCCGTCGGTGATAAAGGGGATTATCCGGTTTACCCCGGTGGCGCTCATCAGCCTGGAGGCATTGTCCCTAAAAGCAATCAAGGCGTTGTAGTATTCCTGGGTTGTTTTGGGTACGGGGATGCCAAGGATATTGAGCCAGTCCTCCCGCATCCATACGACTGTCCGGGCAAGGTTCATACGCCGGGCGGGGACGGAATAGATCTGTCCGGTTGAAAGATCAACGGTCCGCTCAATCATCTGCTTGCCGGGAATCGCCGCATCGGGACCAAGGAAACTGTTCAGGTCCTTCAGGGTGGTGTTGATATAGGGAGCCAGTTCGAAAAGACCGCCCTGATCCGCCCAGTTTTGAATATTGTCGTTGGCGTAGGTATAGCATACGTCCGGCGCCGAGTTGGAGGCGAAAAGATTCACCAGAGCTTCGGCTTCCGTCCAGCGGGGCACGGCCACAAAGGAAACGTCGATGTTCTCCTCTTTCAGCAGCTTGTCATGGATCCACTCCGTCCACTTGTTTTTGGTAGGATCGGTTTTGCCGCCGTCCGTACCGCGGTCAAAAATCTCTACCGTCAATTTTACCGGACCTGAGGAGCCCTGACTTTGCTGCCTGGCTCCGGCGAACAGAACCATGCTTGCCAGAGAAAACATAAGCACGATCATCCCGATTCTTTTCATCGCAATTCCTCCAAAAAATATTGTCTTTACGCCGTAAGACGTAAAGATTTAACCCTTTACGGCCCCGATGGTAACACCGTGGATAAAGTAACGTTGAAGCCAGGGATAAACCACCAGAATAGGCGCGGTAGCAAACATCACCGCCGCCGCCTTCATACCATCGCTGGCCGCCGGAGCGGACGCCCCTCCCTCCTGGATAGCTACTTCCAAAGAGGAAAGGTTGTTGATGATGTTGTAAAGTTTAAGCTGGATGGGGTGGTACTGGGGCGCCGAAATGAGGTACAAAAGGGCGTCGGAAAAGCCGTTCCACCGGCCCACGGCGTAAAACAGGGCCAGGGTGGCCAGTACCGGTGCGGACAGGGGAAGGTAAATCCGCAGCAACACCACAAAGGGGTTTGCGCCGTCAAGCTCGGCGGATTCCCGCAGGCTTTCGGGGACGCCGTAAAAGAAACTCCGCAGGATGATCATGTTAAACACCGAAAGGCAGTTGGGGATAATAAGCACCAGCGGGCTGTTGAGGAGCCCCAGGTCCTTCATCAGGATATAATTCGGTATGGTCCCGGCGCTGAAAT
Source organism: Treponema sp. (assembly GCA_031268125.1). Classification (GTDB taxonomy): domain Bacteria; phylum Spirochaetota; class Spirochaetia; order Treponematales; family Breznakiellaceae; genus JAISFT01. Next base: position 8,681 of record JAIRXT010000043.1, read on the forward strand.
ACATGGTAAAAATGATAATGGTGTTGATGGCGTTCTTTCCCTTGAGATTATCGTAGGTAAGGGGATAGGCGCAGAGGATGGTAATTCCCAGGGAAACCAGGGTACAGATCACCGTCAGTATGGCGGTCCAGAGCATGGAACGGGAAAAAGACGGGTCCCGGAACACGTACTGGTAGGATTCAACGGTGGGGTTTACCGGCCAAAAGCCTACTTCCCGGTTTACGATTGCCTGGGGGGAGCTTAAAGACCGGGCGAGAATATTTACCATCGGCAGAATGCAGATCAAAATGACCAGCAGAAGAACCAAGGCAATGGCGACATCTCCAAATTTGCGGGACTTCGATTTGATCATTCTACCAAACCCCTCTTTCTCCGGATTTCCGGGCTATCGTATTGGAAGCGATAAGGAACAGGACGCAGACTACCGACTGGAACAAACCGATAGCCGCGGAATAGGAAAACTGGTTGGACCGTATGCCCACCCGGTACACAAAGGTACTGATAACATCGGCCACATTCATAACCGTCGAATTGCCCAGGGTATAGGGCCGGTCAAACTCGATACCCAGGATACGGCCCAGGTTCATAATAAGGAGTACCACAATGGTGGGCCGTATACCCGGCAGGGTGATATGCCATATCTTCCCCCACCGGCCCGCGCCGTCCACCTCCGCGGCCTCGTAGAGTTCCGGGTTTATCCCCGTGATGGCCGCCAGGTAGATGATGGTCCCCCAGCCCATTTCTTTCCAGACACCCAAGCCCACATAGGTTCCCACCCAGAGGTTTTTTTCCATCAAAAAATCGATGGGGCCCAGGGAAATTTTCCCCAGGGCCATGTTGATGATCCCGCCCCAGGGAGCAAAAAGCTGGACGGCGATACCGCTTATGATGATCCACGACAGGAAATGGGGCAGGTAAACCACCGTCTGGGTGAATTTTTTGTAAGTTTTGAAGGGAAGTTCGTTGAGCAGAATAGCCAGGATGATGGGCATGGGGAATCCGAACAGGAGGTCCAGCACATTCAATACGACGGTATTACGCAGGACGATATAAAAATCCCGGCTGGTAAAAGCCTGGATAAACCACTTAAAAATGTTGACGTCCCCGGAATTTGCCGGCGTCTGGGCCCAGGGAGAGGGCCACACTCCCCTGAAAATATTATAATCCTTGAAAGCGATAATAATATTGGTCATGGGGACATAACGGAAAACAAGGAAAAACGCCAGGGGAAGCGCCAGCATGAGATAAATCATCCAGGTACGTTGAAAATAACGGTTCTTTTTCCCATTCATCATGGACCGACATTATCACAAGCCGGGGGAGATATGCTATGTAATAGCGGAAGAAAATAGGTAAAAAATACAGAAAATTTTAGATGATTTTTTCACGGCCGGCTCTTTTGGGGATACAGTAGGAGGGCGGGAAGCCCATAACGGACTTGAACTTTTTATAAAAATAAAAGGAATCCGAAAAACCCGCTATGTCGGACACTTCCTGAACCGTGAATTCGCCGCTTTTCAGCATGTTTTCGGCATGCCTGATCCTGGTACGGACGAGATACCGGTTGAAGGTATCCCCCGTTCCGGACTTGAACAGGCTTCCCAGGTAGTGGCAGTTAAGGCCCAGCATACCGGCCATTTTTTTCAGGGTGATTTTTTCCGAATAATGGGCGGCAATGTAGGCTATCACCTTGTTTATTCTGGGGTCCCTGGATACCGAATCGGTATTGTATATGATAAGCTCGTAGAACCGGGAAAGGATGAGCAGTAAATGCCCCGCCGCCTTAATGTTGTAGCCGGGCTGTTTTTCAAGCCAGGTAAAGCAGAGTTCGTGGAAAAGCCGGACAATATCGTCCTTTATCCCCAAATGGCACTGGACGGGGAAGGGAAGGTACGCGGGCCGGCCTTTGAAATCGTTCAGTTGAAAATTCACCGAAAAACAGTTCATCAGGCGGTCCGGCCAGGTAACGGCCTGCCGTACCGTACCGGCGGGAAGGCAGAGCAAGTCTCCGGGGGCCAGCATATACGTGGAACCGTCAATCGTGTACTTGGCATTGCCGCGAATCACATAGGTAAGATCCCAGGCTTTTAGTACCTGTTCGGTTATGGTCCATGAGGGAGTACATTTGCGGTAAACGAGATAACCGATCTCGGGAATTACCAGGTCTATCTTTTTGTCCGGCATCAGCGGCCTCCGGTATCTACGGCTCCCGGCCGTCATTTCTCCCGGTTATCCGCCGCATCGGGTTCCATTAGCGGCGTCTTCAAAACTTCGGCGGCATCCCATTATTCACTGTTTTTGTAAATTCGGCAATGTTTTCTGCCAGGGTTTTTGCATGAAGCTTTTACGGCGCAAGGCTTCGGTCAAGTGTCCTCCCCTGTCCTTTGGCTCCCCGCCAGTTCACTTTGTTTTGTTCAACCGGCTTTTATACCACAATAAACATCGCTGCCCTGCCGGAGAGAGGGGAATCAGGGAAAAAGCCTGTGCCCTGATCTTTGAAGGTTTCCTGCTTAAATTTGTTGGGACTGTAAGGCCCTTAAAAGCCGCTGTTCCAGGGGGACGAGGGAACCGTAGGAACGGTCGTGAAATTCGGAGGGGAGAATTTCGTCAAAGACTACGGCCGCCGGGGGAAATGCGGAGGGAACCGCCGGCCCGGGTTTGCCCAGCGCAAGGATTCTGCGG